>PUMX01000195.1 GCA_003552485.1 Candidatus Hydrogenedentota bacterium | reverse complement strand
GGTCCGGGGACAGGCGGTTTGGGGAGACCGTCTGTCCCCGGTCCGGTTTCTTGGGGTCAAGCGGAGACTCAAGGTAGGGGGGCCACGAATTCAGGGCCATTGCGCTGCCGGCTTGGGCTTGCGTACTCATGACCCAGCCGTTGAAGTCCGCGCCTTGCTTCACGCGTGGTTCATGTATCCGTGGATAATGGCGTCAAGAAAGGCTTGCTGATCGCCGGACCAGTATTCGGCCGAGAAAATCTCGACCTCGTTGAACCCGTCGAACCCCGCTTCTTCGACCCAACCGCGAATCTGGCGGACGGGTATGCAGCCGCGCCCCATGATCTCGCGGTCGGTGAGAATATCGCGCGTGGGGGTGCGCCAGTCGCAGATGTGAAACGAGAATAGATGCGGAGCGGCGCGGCGAATCTCAGCTTCGAGCCGGTCGTCCCACCAGACATGATAGACGTCCACGGTGACGCCCACCCACGGACTCGCGATGGCCTCGGCCATGTCGTTTGCTTGGGTAAGGGTAACGACCGCCGAGCGTTTGTCGGCGCACATGGGATGCAACGGCTCGATGCCAAGCTTCACGCCCGCGTTTCCCGCATGATCGACGACGGCTTCAATGCCCGCCGCAATTTGACTACGCGCTTCCGCCAACGGCATGCCCGGCACGGCGCCAGGCACGAGCACCACCAACGGAGCGCCCAAGGCGTGGGCCTCGTCAATAGCGACGCGGTTATCGTCGATATGCGCCTGGCGTTCTGTTTCCGTGCTCGCGGGAAAGAAGCCGCCGCGGCACAAGCTCACGACGGCCAGTCCCGAGTCGTCCAGAATGCGGGCGCTTTCGCCGAGGCCGGCGGCCTCGATGTGTTCGCGCCACACCGTGACGCCGCCAATGCCCGCGCGCGCATAGGCATCCACGGACTGCTGGAGCGTCCACGGTTTAGTAGTGATAGTGTGAACGCACAGGCGCGAGAGATCGTGAATCGGCTTGGCCATCGTCATCATTATCCTTACAGCGCAGGCACGTCTACCCAGGCGCGCTTGTCCCAAGAGGCATACCCGAGTTCCGCCAGTTGCACGCCCTTCGCGCCTTCACGAAGATTCCATTTGAACGGTTCGTCACACACCAGATGGCGCAGGAACAATTCCCATTGCGCCTTGAACGCGTTGTCGTAGGCCTGATTCGTTGGCGTCAGGCTCCAACTGCCGTAGTAGTCGATGGGGCTTGGAATGTCGGGATTCCACACGGGTTTGGGCGTCATGCTGTCGTGCTGAATGTAGACCTCGCGCAATCCTGCGACGGCGGAGCCGTGCGTGCCGTCGACTTGCAGCGTGAGCAGATCGTCGCGCCGCACGCGCACGCACCATGAGGAGTTAAAATGGCAAATGACGCCCTCATCCGTAGCGAATGTGCCGTAGGCGGCGTCCTCGGCGTCGCAGGTGTAGCGCTGTCCTTGTTCGTCCACGCGGTCGGGCAGATGGATTGCGCCCATGGCTGACAGGCCCGTGACGTTGCCGAACAAGTTGTCGACGACGTAGCGCCAGTGGCAGAACATATCGAGGATGATGCCGCCGCCTTCATCTTTCCGGTAATTCCACGACGGCCGCTGCGCGGGTTGATTCTCGCCGGTGAACACCCAATAACCAAACTCGCCGCGCACGGCGAAGATACGGCCGAAGAAGCCGGTGTCAATGAGATACTTGAGCTTAAGCAAGCCGGGCAACCAGAGCTTGTCTTGCACCACGCCGTGCTTGATCCCCGCCTTTTCCGCCATGTGATGGAGTTCCATGCCTTCCTCGGATGTCGTGGCGGTGGGTTTCTCGCAGTAGATGTGCTTGCCCGCCGCGATGGCCTCGCGCACGGCGTCGTAACGGCGTGGCGTGGTCTGCGCGTCGAAATAAAGGGGGTAGTCCGCGTTGGCCAGCGCTTGTTGCAGATCTGTCGTGTACGGAAGGCCGGCATGAGCGCTGGACAGCGCTTGCAGCTTGGCCTCGTTGCGCCCCACGAGCAGCGGTTCGGGCATGATCGTTTCAGCCGGGCTAAGCCGGACGCCGCCCTGTTCGCGAATCGCCATAATCGATCGGGCCAGATGCTGATTCGCCCCCATGCGGCCCGTGACCCCATTCATAATGATCCCGATGTGATGTGTCTTCATAATATCCTCTTCATTGGCAACCAACGGCGGGACTTCCGGCGCACGGCTCCATGAAATGGCCACGCGATATGTTTCCCCTAGGAGTAAAAAGCATACCTGACAGGCGCGGTTCGCGCAAACCACCGTTCGCAAAGGAGTTCTTGCGCATTAATTCGTCGAAGGGTACTTGAACTGCTAAGCCGGTTCTGGTTAACTAACCGCCATTCTTCGTCAAGCGCATGATAGCGTTGGCCCATACAAGGCGCGCGCGTGGGCTTTGGCGACTGGGGACATTCCGAATATGGCAATAGGGCTCAACGTTTAGGAAGACTCATGAACCACTTACTCAAGAGCATCGGCTTATGTTTTCTTGTTGTCTGCATACTGGGGGCTACGCTGCCTGATTGTGGCGGTCTGACGGCAAGAGATTTTACGCAGGTCAACGTGGACGGGTTCTGCCCAGCCGACCAGGAAATCGACCGTAATGACTATTCTTACGGCATGGCCTATTTCAAGGCGGATGACGCCGATGAAGGCCACGTGTATGTGGGCACAGGCAACAACATCGCGGGGCTCGTTGCGTATTACATACGAATGGGAGAAGAGGACCTTCTCGGGGCTCCGGTCCGTCCGCCCGAGATTCGCCGCTACCGGCCCGACCTCGGGCCTCTCGAATGGGAGCGCGTGTTCGATTATCGCGATGTCGAGACCGACCCCGACTTTCGGACAATTGGCTTCCGCTTCATGACCACGCTAGATATCGAGGACGCGGATGGAAACGCCACAACGCACCTCTACGCCGCCACCCAGGGAGAGCAGTCGGTTCTGTGGCGTTCCGCTTCGGGCGATTACGGCGATTGGGAAGCCGTGCTCGCGTTGGATTCGTTCGGCGCTTCCGTCCGGTGGATAGAACAGATGGACGGCCGCGTTTATCTGGCCGTAGCGTATGACAGTTTCGGAGCGGAACCGCCTCCGGGACAAGTGTGGGCGTCCGACGACGGCGTCAATTTCGAACCTATCATGGAGGATGGTTTCGGCGATCCGAATAACCGGGGCGTGCAGGCCCTTATAGAATACAACGGCTGGGTTTACGCTGGCACAATGAACGACGCCGCAGGTTTCCAAATTTGGAAGTTCCGGCCCAACGGTAATGAGCCGGGCGGCTACGAGTACGTCAAAGTCGTCGAGAACGGTGGCCCCTCGCCCCGAAACGAGAACGCCGGCATGCCGAAGGTGTTTAAGGGCAAGCTTTACTTCGGGACGCAGTTGTACATCGGCGGCTTTAACCCCCGAACCGGCAACGCATTCTGGGGGTGCAACATAATCCGCATTGATAAGAAGGATAACTGGGAAACCATCGTGGGCCCTGACTCGCTTTCAGGCTATGACGCTGGTTTTAACCACTTCACCAACGCTTACTTGTGGTGGATGGAGGAACACGACGGTTGGTTGTACGCCAGCACCTTTAATCTGGGATGGGCTCTTGCAAGGATAATGGAAGATCCGGAGCGCGTCGAAGAGTTGATTGAGGGGATACAGAAGCAATCCCTCACCGACAACGTGTTCCTGCAGCTTTTGGCGATGCTTGATACCGAGACCATACATGAGTTGACCCGTGCTGGCGGCGATATCTATAAGTCATTCGACGGCGTGTCCTGGCAGCCCGTGACTACGGACGGCCTGGGCGACCCGAACAACTATGGATGGCGCACCATGGTGTCCTCACCCGATGGCGGACTGTACGTGGGATCAGCCAACCCCACCAGCGGCACACAGGTTTATCGAGGCCAAGTGTCGCGCTCCTCATGGTGGCGCCGCAATTAGAGCGCGCGGGGCGCCGCCCCCAACGTGGGACGGCGCCCCGGTGCTTCCTTCGCGTGGTTGCGCGTATACCGCCGCTAATCGAACTCCGATTCCTCCTTATCTCTGGGAATCTTGTCGGCCAAACCCTGCAACTGCTTCTCGATCAAGTCCAGAAAAAGCCCCTGCCGGATGACCCAAGCTGCTGGCGGCGCGGGCTGTTTGCTGATGGTTCGAATACGCTTCATCTCTGTACTCCTCCTTCCGACCTCTGATGAGCGGCGAGCTAGCTCTCGCCCCCCTACTCCATTGTGATTGCGTTGCGCGCGGCAGCGTGAACGCCGCTTGCGTCCGCGGCCCCATCTTACACAGAATCAATCGCAGTCTTGCTCTTTGCTTTCAATCCCGTGAAACGCGGGCTATTATGCCGCCGCCAACCCACTGATGCCACCTCGCATGTTGGCCGTGATGACGGCATAGTCCCTAGGGCGTCAGACACACAGGGAAGCCGTTTTCGCCGCCCGCCTTCTCTTCGAGGATCGCCACTCCTAAGAGCAGGCCCGCTTTCGCTTTGAGACATTGGAAACCCGCTCCCGTTGCCGTTACAATGCCCGGAGTACGCGACCTCCTTATCGTGGATAGCTCGTTTTCCCGGAGGTAGGAGTAGTTGCGGGGGTGTTTACGGGAGCGCCCGGAATAGCGCGCCGCCTTTTCCGGGGCGAAACCGTTTGGGAGACTGACCGTGAAAGTACACTATCGCAGACAACGCCGGCCGAGTCCGGTCGCCAGCTTTATTACCCATCTGCTTACGTTGGCCATCGGTGTATCCGCAGGATACGTGCTTGCGATCACGATCATGGGCGAGCGCCCTGATGCGCCGCCGACAGAGCCGGTGGCGGAACACGAGATTCCCGACGAGCCTACGATCCCCGACAGAGAACCCGATCCCGATGAGGAACCGATGGATCTGGCCCGGGCCGACGACCCCACCGCCGAGCCGGAAGAGGAATACCACCCGGGCCGGCATTTGATCGTCGCGATCGAAGGTGTGGCGCTGGATGATGAGGCGCGGGACATGATTCGCGAGGTCCGCCCTGGCGGCGTTCTGTTCCGCGAGGAAAACGTGGAATCGGCGGAGCAATCCCGTCAATTGGCGCGGGAGATCAAAGAGATCGCCGGATCGGAGGGCGAATCGGGGGATCTGCCGCTGATTATTGCGACACAAGAGGGCGTTGACGAGCGGTGGAGCGATTTGGAGGATGCGCCGTCCAGCCGAGCAATCGGCGAGGCTGGAGACGTCGAACAAGCCGTCGAGCTTGGCCAACGCTACGCAACCGCAGCGCGCGACCACGGCATCGAGGTCCTTTTGGGCCCCAGCCTTGATGTGTACGACTCGGGGGCGCCTGCGGATCTAGAGATGGCGACCTTCGGTGAAGATCACACGTTGGTAACGCAAATGGGACTAGCCGTGGCGGCGGGCGCCATGGGAGAAGGCGTCATCCCGGTGGTCAAGCATTTCCCCGGCCTGGCCGCCGCGGAATACCCAGAAGACACGGCCAGTGAGTTCGCAGTAATTGATCGAGCGGACAACGAACTGGCCCCGATCATTTATCCGTTCTATGAAGCGCTTTACCGCCATCTGCCCGGGGTGTTGGTGGGTCACATCCGGGCCCCGGGGCTTGACATCGATCAACCGGATCGGCCCGCAAGCCTGTCGACCGTGCTGGTGCGTGAACTGATCCGTGAGCAGTGGGGCTACGACGGAGTGATCATCAGCGCGGATATGAGTTGGCCAGCCGTCCAGGCCCGGTACTCAGCCGGGGAGGCCTGCGTGAAAGCCCTAGAGGCCGGCAGCGATCTTGTTATCTACGCCACCTCGGATCCCGCCGCCGTTCGCGAAGCGGTGGCCGCAATTGAGGACGCCACAGCCGAGGGACGGTTGGACGAAGACGCGCTGCACGAGAGCCGCCAGCGTCTCCGCCGATGGCAAGATCATCTCAGCGAGCTCCGGTTAATGGAAGAACTGAGCCCCGAGGAGGCCATCGAACTTGCGCACGCCGATGAAGCCCTGCCAGCTCCCGACGATCCGGATCCGCACGCCGATGCGCCGGAGGAAGAACCAGTGGAGCCCGCTGAGGAAGTAGAAGAAGAGCCGGAAGTAGAGGCTGAGGCGCCCGAAGAAGAACCGGAAGCAGAAACCGAGGCCCCCGAAGAAGAACCTGAGGAAACTGACGCGGATCCCCCCGAAGGCACGGTCACGATCGAACATGAGATTCAGCCGGGCGAGTATCTATCTCACATCGCCGCGCGTTACGGCGTTTCTCAATCGGACATCGTCGAATGGAACGATTTGCCCAGCCGCGATATACAGTGGGGCCGCACGCTTGTCATTCACGCGCCCGAGCAATATGCCCCGCCGCCCGGCGAGGAAGATTCCGACAACGAACGTGCGGAAGAGGTTGCCGAAGAAGCGCCGGAGGAGATTTCGGACGATACCGAAGACGTCGCGGCCGATAATGGAGGGCCTTCGGGCGCGCGGGTGGTGGAGCACACGATCCGCGAGGGTGACACGTTGACCCGGCTGGCGTCGCGTTATGGCGTGACCGTCCGGGAGCTTATGGAGTGGAACGATCTGGAAGACGATAACATCCGGCTCGGCTTCACATTGACGATCTACGTTCCAGAAGAAAACGACGCCGCGTAAAGCATGTTGCGCGGCGCGGCTCATCGCCACGCACGAGAGACGGCCGCGGCACAGTCTTTCTTGTGCGCTACACGTACTGAGCGACGATGGCCAACCCCGCGGCTACGCTCACAAAGGTGTCGCGCTGGAGAAGCCGATCGTGGCCATAGCGATCCTCGAGCATCTGGCGCACGGCGGGCACGAGTGAGGTGCCCCCGGTCGTCAACACCAGATCGATGTCCTCAGCGCTCAGGCCGGCGGCCTGTTCCGCCTCTTCGATGGCGCGGCGCATCTCCTCGAGGCTGTGATCAATGATGTGCGCGAACTCCGTACGCTCGATGTCCGCCTCGATTTCCAGTCCTTCTTCGTTCAATTCAATGCGCGCTGTTTCGTGGGTGGTCAGCCGTTTTTTCGCCGCTTCCACATTGCGCGCCAGGGGATAGCCGTAGTTCTTCTGGATGAGCGTGCGTAGACGCCGAATAGCCTGAGGCTGATCCGTGCTCATTTCCGTCGCGATTAACCAGTTAATGGTATCTTCCGTGTTGAGTTTGTAGAGGTTCTGCCAGTCGGCAACCGAACGGAAGATATGTTGGGGCATGGGCAGCTTACCGGGCCCGTACCGCGCGCGCACGCCGAGCAGCGGAAACACCTTGGCTTCCATGATTTCCCGGTCAATGGCGTCCCCGGCTACCGGCACGCCGGCTACGCCGAGAATCTGGCTCTCCGCCAAGCGCGCGGCCGCGCCGCGCTTGCCGCCAAACGCCATGACACAGACGTCGCAAGTGCCCCCGCCAATGTCCACAACCATGAGACGCTGCTCATGCTCCGTGTTGATGGCGTACTCCACGCATGCCGCCACCGGCTCGTAAAAGAAGACGACTTCCTCAAAGCCCGCCAGCCTCGCCGCGGTTTCAAGGCGGCGCTCGGCGAGATCGTCTTCTTCAGGCCGCCGCGAGAACCGAACGGGACGGCCCAAAACGGCCTTCGTGACAGGGTGGCCCGCCGCCTCGTCGAGGCGCTTCTTGATAGCGCGCAAGATGTAGGACGTGAGTTCTTCTATTTGGTAATGCTCGCCGAACAGTTCGGTGCCGCGGTAGGCGGGCATGTGCAACGAACTCTTCAGCGATTGGAATAGCCTCCCGGGCGAGTCCACCTCGACTGTGGCTCTTGCGCGTACGGCTTGGTGCGCCGTCATCCGGGGGTCGTCCGGCGGTTTGTAGGTCTCGGACTTGTCAGGCTCGGCGCCCACATACCCCGGGATGTCAAGACCAAGATCGACCTGCTCGACTTTGACCCGACGGTCGACATGCCGCGCGACATAGGCCTCAGCCGCGTTGCGCCCCACAATGCGCATCCCGTCAGACTGCATATAGAGCAGGGACGGCAGAGACGCCGGACTGTCATTGGCCGGATCAAGTTCGACGACTTCGACATTTGTCCCGTCGCTTAGAGCCGCGCTCGAATTCGTGGTTCCAAAGTCGATTCCGCAATACACCGCCAGCGCGCCTATCTCCAGTTGCAAGTCTACATTGTTCCGCCCGCGCCCGTTAATGGTGGCCTCCATGGATAAGGCCTTGGAATACGCGCGGGCAAACCGCGAAGTATAACATTGCGCGCAGAGACCCGCAACGGC
>PUMX01000321.1 GCA_003552485.1 Candidatus Hydrogenedentota bacterium | reverse complement strand
CTCCGGCTTGTGCAGTTGCTATATGGCGCTCCTAATCCAAGGACAGCAGTCCTTCCGGACGATCCGGGCCCTCGTAAGGGGGCGCCACCAGATCTTCATCCACAACCAGCTCCGCCTCGAGCAGCTCGGGAACGTCGGTGTCAGGCGGCTCTATAAGCCCAAAGAAGCGGCCCATCCAGTAGGTCTCAAGCCACGCGTTCGGCGTCGGCCGCCGGTTGCCGCCGCCGTCAAGGAACAGCGTGTTCTGGTCGAGTTTCGCCGCCATGGTCTCACGCCGCGACAAGCCTTTTGGCGACTCAGCGCGCGCGCCTTCAGCCAATTGCTGATAGCCGTCAGGGGTGTGCAGGTCATGCCGGTGCGAGTTCTGGAAGCGATGGTTGAGCGTATCCAGCGGCCATTCGCGCAGGTACTGTACGGCCACGTCCGCTTCGCAATCGTTTCCAGTCAGAATGCCGTAAAGGAAGTTGTACCAGGCGTATTGCTCGATCCGCTTGACTTCCCAAGCCCGGCCGAGGCTGCGCGCGTAGATCGAGCGCAAACGCGCATCCTCGGTGTATTTGAAAAGGGGAAAGTAAGCCATGAACGCCAGCCGGTCGTCCCATGGCACGATGTAGTTCGGCGGGAAGACCCGCTTCTGCCGAACGGTGTACTCGTGGTAGCGCATGTCCAGCAACTCTTGCATGGCCTCGGCGTATTTGTCTTCACCCGTGACGCCCCAGGCCGTCTGGGCGTAGGACTGGGCCTCCATGCCGTTCAGGCCCTGCGCATATTGCCCGTAAGGGTCGAACAAGTAGCCGGGATCCCAACGGCCCCAGCGTGTCGTGCTGCCGTCCACATCGCGCAGTTTCCAGCCATTTTCGACGATGTGGTCCGTCATCCGCCGAATATGCTCTGCGGCCCGCTCCTTCTCTTCGCCGCGCGCGGCGATGTCGTGAAAGATAGCGACAGCGTAGTAGTGTGCGCCGGTCTCATCGCTGGACGTGTCGCCTTTCCATTGGAAATTGCCGTCCTCCGTCGTGTGCCATTCAGCGGGCCACCCGCCGGAGGCGTGCTCGGAGCGGATGCCGGTCTCGCCGATGGCCCAGATGGCGCGCGCCGGGAAACCCCGCATCGGCGTGATTTCCTCTAGCCACGCCAGCGCCTCGAAAGTGTTAACCGCTTCTTCGCGGGCTTCTTCACAGCCCGTAACGGCGTACTTGTACGTCATCGCTACAAGATAATGCGCCGTGTAACCACCGTCGTTGTCCGTTATTTCACGGATCCACCCCTCATCGCCGCGCCGCTGAAGCAAATGGGTGAAGCCCATACGCTTGTGGCCGTACTCCTCGAGGACCTGCTCGTAGTAGTCAGCCTTCTTCCGCAATGTGAAAGGAACGTACTCGATAATCCCCAATCCATGGTCCGTAGCGATGTAGACCGTGTCGTCGCTAACGGCGATGTCGCGCACGCCGTCACCAGGCAGCCAGTGATACGCGCCAAAATACTGGAACTCATCGCCGATCTTCCGGATGGCGCCCGTCGTCGTGCCAATCCACAGGTCGTCCGCGAAGCCTTCGGCCAGGCAAGTTGTGTCCTCGTAGGGAAGGCCGTCCTCGCCCGTGATGACGTCCCAGGCCATGCCTCGCAACACCGCCAGCCCGCGGTCCGTCGTTACATACAACCGGCTGCCCTGCACGAGCATGTCTCGCGTGTTGCCGGTCCGGGGCAACAATCCCCAATCCGCCGTATTCGGATCAATGTTCAACTCGTCGAAAAGCACGAGATTGCCCGGCCGCAGGCCATAAACGGTCTCGTGGTACGACGCGATGCGCCGCAGATTGCCGAAGTCAATGGGGCTCGGCAGGTGCAACGAGAAGTCCTGTTTGCGGAAGGTAATGCCCGGATCTTCATAGCCGCCTTCCGGTTCGAGGCTAATCAGCTCGCCGTTCTCGTAGCGATAGATGTCCGTGCGAGTAGCCGCGAGCACGTCACCGAGATGCTTGGCAACATCCACGAAGCGGCGGCTGTCCACCAAGTCCAGGTCCGCGCCGTCATAGCGGTACAGCCCGCTATCCGCGATAACCCAAGCCACGCCGCCGGCAACCACCATCCGCTCGACGTCCGCCGGCGTACCGGGGATTAGTTGGAGATTGCCGCCGGACTCCGTGTAGATCCCGTCGGCCATGGCGGCGTACAAGGTACCCTCATAAAAGACTACGGCGTTGATCGGCTCATCCGTCTCAATCTGTCCCCTTTTCTCTTGTAAGTAGACTTCATCGGCGATGGGTTCCCACACCCGCTCGTCGGGATCGCGCATGAACGGATGATCCGAGAAGTCCGCCAGCGCTCCGCCGGCGAACAGCGCCATGCCAAGCAATACCGCGGTAATTGATCTCACATGTTTGTACATAACCTTGCCTCCTTCATGTGTTTGGATGTTAAGCCCGCGAAAAAGTCGCTCCAGCCTAGCATAGGGATAGAAAAGGCACAAGGCCATTGTTTCCCGGACTCGCCGTATTTGGATCGAGTGTGGTAGTGTCAACGTTAAGATCGAAATCCCTCCGCGAAGTCACTCGCGGAGACCATGCAACTGAGCTCGTGGCATGAAAAGAGGAACACGATGAAGGCGTTTACACTGCTTGCGATCGGGTTGATCGCTATACACTGCGCCGGCGAAGAAGGCGCTGAACCCGAAATGCCGTGGGAAATCGGTGGCGTCGGCGGCGCGTATCTGCTGGCCGAGCCCGGGGAACTCGAAGTCGAAGTATTCAAGCGCGACCTCAATCTGCGGGATCGAGGCATGGATGTGCGCGCGATGCTGGTGGGGCCGGACCGCGCCGTGTTGGACGAGGCGGAGATACCGCATGCCGGCGGAGCAGCGGGCGATCCGCCGGGCCGCGTACAACGCGTTGTGCTGCGGACGCAAGTGGACCGTCCCGGCGTGTACGCGATGATGATCACCGCTGCCGGCGATCGCCATGGGCTCAACATTGGGTGGGGCATGCGCGCGAACGCGGCGGCATATGTGGTCGAGACATCGCGAGGGCATCGCGATGAACGCCACAAGGAGCCCATCGTGCTGCTTGACCGCGCCCGGCCCGCCGACGTCGCGTTCTTACCCCGCCCCGGCGAGTTCACCATCGAGGTCGAAGGACTGCCCCCTGGCGTCGAGGCGCTGACGCTCTACGATGAAACCGGCTCCGAAGTAGCGCGCATTCCGGCCGAGTCCGCGCAGCGTACGGCCATCCGCGACTACCTTCGCGTCTCGGCGCCGGGCGAGCCGGAGGGATCGGTCCAGTACACCGTGTCCGCCGATGAAGCGCGCGGCGCCGAGCCATGGCGGCTACATTTTCCGAAGGGAAAGGCGTTTGTAAGCATCGATGGCGTTACCCGCTGGGGAGGCGGCGACCGATACGCCGATCACGCTGTATGGACGCCCGAGCCGGCCTCATGGTTCCCGTTGCTCGAACATCGCTGGCTGATCACGCCGTATCAGCGATCTATCTGGGCAGAGCCACAGGCGCAGGGTGAGATTACTTTCCTCGTTCACAACAACGCGCCGGACGCCCGAACGATGTCGTTGGCGCTCGAGTTTCCGGAGGAAGAATGGCCGGCGGCGTTGTCGGATCAAACCGTGACTCTGGACGCGGATGAAGCCCAGGAAGTCACAGTTGCCTACACCGCGCCCGGCGATGGAGAAACGCGGGTATGCCATGTGCGCGCGGTTCCCGAAGCGCACGCCCAAGTCACGACGTATGCAACGCTGACGGTGCGTGGCGGCGAAGCGCCGCCGGCGAATCCGCTGGACATGCCCCTCGTGCTCGAGCCCTACGCCCACGAGAACCGGCAGTTTGGGTACGTGCCGGAGTATCCCGTCGATAACCAAGTCTATTTTGATCTCGAGAACCGGCCCTACGTAGTCAATGGCCGCACGCTCCACCGTAAAGCGGACGGCGCATGGACCCAAACGGACCTGGATGAGGCCGTTGTGCGCCGCCAGCCCGATTTCGAACCCGATGGCCGTTGGTCCGCAGTCTCTACGAAGGTAGCTTTTGACGCGGACAACGATGTGTACCTACTGGCGCGCGCCGGCGCCGCTGTCGCGTTGTTGCGCTCCGAAGATGGCGGCGAAACGTTTACAGCCAATCTCATTCCGGGCCGCGAAGACGAACCGCGCTCATGGGATTTCGAGCAGTTCTCGGGCCATAACGTTCCCCAAGGAGCGCCGCCGGTCGTACGATTCACACGCACGTATGTTGATGACGCCGATACGCCCACGGGACGCCGTGATCCGCGGGTGCGATGGCGGCGCGTCAACGACTTGGACTTGTTTGTAGGTGAGAAGACTGATGGCGGAGGCCTCGCGTTTCAAGAGCCCATGACGCTGAGCGACAGGTCGCTGGGCGTCTCAATGCATTCGGGCATTCCCGCCTCGGTCGTCTCGCGGGATTCAAAGGTGCATGTGGTGTGGGGCGAGGCGACCGACCCCGAAGCCAGCCGCGACGAGATACCCGGCGTGCCCGCGTACGTGGCCACCTATGACCGGGACAGCAACGAGCTTGGCGAGCCTGAGTTCATGAGCTACGGGCCGCCGCCTAACGACGTGCATAACACGCCGAGCGTCACTATGGACAGCGAGGGCTATCTCCACGTAGTGGTGGGCACGCACGGCCGGCCGTTTCAGTACTTGCAGTCGCTTGAACCCAATAACGCGTACGGCGGATGGACCGAACCGATTCGCACCAGCGAAGACGAATTAAGGCAGACCTACGTGGGCCTCGTGTGCGGCGCTGATGACGCGTTACACCTCGTCTTCCGGCAATGGCGTAGCGGCGAGGATCACCTCGATGGCGCGCTTTGGGCGGCGTTAGCCTATCAACGTAAGCTGCCGGGTGAAGAATGGAGCGAGGCCAAGACGCTGGTGAGGCCGCCTTTATCGGAATACAGCATCTACTATCACCGCCTCACCATCGACCGGGAAGGCGCGCTATTCGTATCCTACGATTACTGGTCGACCATGTGGTTCTACCGCAATGATCAGCGAGGCCCCGTGGCCGCGGCGTCGGGTCGGCCGGGCCGGGGTTGGGGGCGCGCCGTGCTGACCTCGGCTGACGGCGGCGACGCATGGGGATTGTGGTAGCGCAACAACTGAGCCCATAGGCCGCAGGCCGCCCCTGTTATGCATACACGAGAGAAGGCTTGTTCGCATCCAAGCTACATCGTGAAGCCTTGTGAGCTGGGGCCATCTTATCTTGCGCGGCGATGGAGATTCGTTGCAGAATTGGCCGCCCTCGGCGGCAGTGTGCTATTATCCCGCCGCTCATTCCTTTTCTTTTCCCGGAAAGCGTGGCGGAGGCCTCTATGGCGAGAGAAATCACCAAACGCAGCGAAGACTATGCGCAGTGGTATATCGACGTGGTCCTCAAGGGCGATATGGCCGACTACAGCCCGGTCAAGGGCTGCATGGTCATCAAGCCCAATGGGTTCGGCATCTGGGAGAACATCCAGCGCAGTTTGGACCGGTTGTTCAAGGAAACGGGTCACACGAACGCGTATTTTCCCCTATTCATTCCCGAGAGCTTCTTGACGAAGGAGGCCGAGCACGTCGAAGGTTTTGCGCCCGAATGCGCTGTGGTCACCCATGCGGGCGGTAAAGAACTCGAGGAACGCCTAGTGGTGCGGCCGACGTCCGAAACCATTATCTGGGCGAAGTACCGCGACTGGATCAGCTCGTACCGCGACCTTCCCATTCTCATTAACCAGTGGGCCAACGTGTGCCGTTGGGAAATGCGCACGCGCCTGTTCCTGCGCACCACCGAGTTCCTCTGGCAAGAAGGGCACACGGCCCACGCCACGCATGAAGACGCCGAGGAAGAAGCGTATCGCATGGTGCACGTTTACCGCCAGTTCGCCGAAGAATACATGGCCATGCCCGTCATTGTGGGCCGCAAGACTCAACTAGAGAAGTTCGCCGGCGCGTTGCACACCTACTGCATCGAGGCTATGATGCAGGACGGCCGCGCGTTGCAATCGGGCACCTCTCACCACTTGGGCCAGAATTTCGCCAAAGCCTTCGACGTGAAGTTTCAGGATCGCGATAAGGAGTTAAAGTACGTGCACGCCACGAGTTGGGGCGTGTCCACGCGGCTCATAGGCGGTATGATTATGAGCCACAGCGACGACAACGGCATGGTTGTGCCCCCGCGCTTGGCGCCATTGCCCGTAGTGCTCGTGCCTATCTGGCGCAGCGAGGAGGAGCAGGAGCGCGTGCTCGGCAAGGCGCGCGAAATCACCCGCGACTGGGATCCGCTCTTCTACAAAATCGACGACCGGGACCAGTACAAGCCGGGATTCAAGTTCAATTACTGGGAGGTGCGCGGCGTACCCCTCCGTATCGAGTTGGGGCCGCGCGACTGCGACAATAATCAGGTGGTGGCCGTCCGGCGCGACACCGGCGAAAAGAATATCCTCGGCATGGATAACCTTCGGGAATCGGTCCAGAAGCTGTTGGATGAGATTCAGCAAGACATGTTCAACGCCGCCAAACGGCGCATGGACGAGAGTACGCATACGCTGGATGATTATGAGGAGTTCAAACAGCGCGCGGATCGCGGCGGCTTCTTTCGCGTGCATTGGTGCGGCGATGAGGCGTGTGAACGGCAGTTTCAAGAGGACACGAAAAGCACGATTCGCTGCATTCCCTTCGACGGGGAAGACGAGGCGGGCCAGTGCATTGTGTGCGGCAAGCCGTCCGAGCGCCGCGTTGTCGTTGCGCAAGGGTACTAGCGGACCCGCGTTGTCGAGCGGGAGTACATTCTGGAGCTGCTGCGTTTATAACGAGGCTTTGCCTCACGACCGTAACCGCTGACCGCACGCCGATTGGTAACTCGGTAGCTATGATTCTGGTTCACATTTGGTTGCAAACACGTTAACTCAGGAGTATAGTCGCGTACTATGATGAATCAACATGCACTTACGACCCACGAGCTGCGCAGTGACGCCGCTGCGCTGACGCAGGCCCTTATGGCGGTAGTCGCCGTGGCGGGCGCCCTTACCGTTGGCGCTTACGCGCGCATTCCGCTGCCTTTCACGCCCGTGCCGCTCACATTGCAGACCTTCGCCATTATTGCGGCGCCGTTCTTTGTCGGACGTTCCTACGCCGCCATGGGCGCAGGCCTTTACCTTGCCCTGGGGCTTGCGGGCGTCCCGTTATTCACTATGGCGCTTGGTCCCACCTTCGGCTACATCATTGGTTTCATGGCCGCCCCGTTCGCCGTCATGGCGTTTCGCCGGCCCTTGGCGGGCATCATCGCCGGGTCCGCTGTGATCCTGGCGCTTGGCGCGGGTTGGCTGGCCTTCTGGACCGGCGGGAGTCTCACGGCAGCCCTGATGATTGGCGTACTCCCCTTCCTCCCGGGCGATATACTAAAGGCCGCAGCGGCGTATGCCGTAGCCAAGCGCGCCGCCTGACACACTCGCAGAGCAAGCGCCGCGCCAGCTTTATGCCGTCTTGAGCTAGGCGGAGCCGCCGGATAGGCGGTTTCGCCTAGCGAAGACGCGCGTATGCCCCGTCTGTCACCGAACAACGGGCCGCCCCCTAAACCAATCACCATTCGCTCGAGGGGCGGCCGCGCCCGGCTCGAAACAGCGCGCTAACGCCGCCAGCCTCTTACGGGCAGCGCAGGTTCAACACGACTTCCGGCTGATTCCTCCCGATATCGACGGTGTGCGTCGAGAAGTTATCGAAAGAGGCCATGCCGCGCGCGCCGGCTTTGTGCCGGACGGCGAGAATCGTAAACCGGCCCGGTTCGAGCCCACTGATGACGTAGTTCGCTTCGGAGCCGGCGCCAGAAGTTGTATACGGACCGCCGGCCACCTCTTTCAGAATATTGGTCACATCCGGACCTTCAAGGGACGAGATGCGCTGGTCCCCGCGCAACGCTACCAAGGTTACGACGTGGCCTGCTGGTATTCGGGACACCGTTCCAGAGAGCCTCTGGCTGCTGCTGAGATCCACGTCATGCGTGATCATGCGGTTTGCTTGCGGCGTGACTTCCACGGTGTGGCGGACCTCGCTGCCCCACTCCCCTCCAGGCGGAAAGGCTGTCACCTGCATTTGCACCGGCGCGCCGCCCGCCAATCCTTCAAGCCGGTAGTAGCCTTCTCCATCGATTTGGGCGGTGTGGTGCGACGCAGGACGCGAACCCTGCGCAGGCACTTCGACAAGAACCTGCCCCTGCGCCGCCGGAACGCCATCCACTCTGACCCGGCCCCGGATGTTGCATCCCCGGGGCAAGGCGAAGTCGACCCCAGTGGTCTCT
>PUMX01000042.1 GCA_003552485.1 Candidatus Hydrogenedentota bacterium | reverse complement strand
GCGCAGCCCTATCCTCCGGACAGGCTACCAAACAATACCACAAAACAAACAAAAAGTGGACATTTCTAATGGGTCTAAACACACGACATTTCTAATGTGGTTTGACACGTCGACATCTGGAGAGGCTGCTATGAACATCAGAGCTTCGAGCTTCGCTGGAAGAGTGCGTCAGTGGTTCCTTATAGCGGTGCTTCTCGCTATTGGGATGGGCGCCGTTGCGCACGTGGTGCGAGTTGCACACCACGAGGAGCGCTTGACCGAGATAGGCCACGAAATCGTGGAGCAGTACAACGAGGATGATCCGCGCCCTGTGCCCGAGATAGGCCCCGAGGCGGATGTCGAGATCATGGCTAAGTGCCTATTCGAACACGTGGTGTTCGGGGAAATGAGGGGCATCGTGCGGCTGGTTGCCACGCCAAGGTCTCATGCGCCCGTGGACGAGAAGTTCGTGATTACCCACGAGTACGTATACGAGGATGGCGCTTGGCGGTTTGCGAACAGCTACCTGGAGCATTGAGCCGCCATTCTGGCTCATGGGGCTCGGATGTCTAGGGTATTGACACGGCTTCCCCCGTGGGGTAGGGTGACCCTCGACGAAGGCAAGCAGGAGAAGTGGGGAAGCCGTGACTCGGAATTGGGACACCAGCCAAGGCCAGCCCGCGCAGCTTACGTTCCCGTTTACTGAGGTGGACGATATCGAGCGCTGTCTTCAAGCGCGGACGGGTTTGCGCGTGGTTATCGTTTTGACCAACAACGTCTCCACGATGCTTTCCGTAAAGAAGCTCCGCGCCGGAAAGGGTGTACAGCTCCGGTTGCACCGCATGTTTCTTGCGGCGCCCAAGAAAGTGATTGATGCCGTCGCCGACTGGGTCGAGCATCCCCGTTCGGCGCAGGCGGGCGCCGTGATAGACGCGTTCATCGAGCAGAATCGGCATTGCATACGCCGACGGCGCGAGAGCGGCGCGGCGCAACCAGCCCGCGGCGTCTGTCACGATTTGCAGCAACTGTTTGACGAGGTCAACCAGACTGAGTTCGGCGGCGCCGTAAGCGCGCGGATAATGTGGGGGCGCATGCCTCGCGCGCGTCGGCGGCGCTCCATACGGTTTGGGAGCTACACGTCCGAGGAGAATCTGATTCGAATACATCCTCTTCTCGATCAACCCCATGTGCCGCGGTTTTTCGTGCGCTATATCGTTTTCCACGAAATGCTCCACGCTTACCTCGGAATTGAGCGCACGGCGTCTGGCCGGCGCCGCATTCATACTCGAGCCTTTCGGGAACGCGAGAAGGCTTACCCCGACTACGAACGCGCGCTCGCCTGGCTCAACGATAGCGCGAACCTACGCCGGCTGCTGAAGTAAGGGAGGCCGCGGTTCGTCCTGCCAAGATGTTTGACACTTATCTGTCGTTGTGCTATTCTACGGTTTGGAAAAGGTTTGACGCGGGGTGGAGCAGTCTGGTAGCTCGTTGGGCTCATAACCCAAAGGTCGCGGGTTCGAATCCCGCCCCCGCTACCATTGAAATCAAAGGACTTACGTCTAGGCGTGAGTCCTTTTTTCGTTTTGCGGCCGCCGCGGCCGGGGTCTACGCTCAGAATTGATCGGAGGGATACTTCATCGGTTCCCACGTGAGAATGACCGCCGGTTCCTTATGCCGCTGAACAATGAGTTCGTCGCCCTCTTCGAGGTCGTGGTATTCGGGAGCGTTATCATGGGCGAGCACAGCCGGGCCCCGGGTAATGACGGCGCGCACGGTGAATGATTCCGGCACGATGACGTGGTTCACCGGCGCCTTGATAAACTTGAACGCGATGCCGATGCCCGTGTGGAACACGCCCCGGGTGATCTGGTTGAAGTAAGCGGTGCTGCCAAAGGGCGTACTGACGACGAAACCGTCGCCGAGTATCTCGTGTCCGTCCTCGAACGGTTCTTCGTCGATCCATAGCTTGAATCGGACCGCCGAATTGATTCGGCCCATATGAACGTTGATTTCGTTCATGGCCAGGTAGGGAAAAGCCGTGGACCTGCCTTGGGAAGAGCGCACCTGACACGCCAGTTTGGTGAACTCGGTGCGGTATAAGCGGTTGTTCGCCAGCCGCTCGATAATCTCGGGCGCTGGATGCGCCAGGCACCGGTGGCCGCGGTGGCTATTGCGGATGGGCGCCTTGGGCACGCCTGGCCATTTTCGCTCGGCGGTCAGCAGCGTACCGTCGCCACCGTAGCAAATTACGACGTCGGGATGCTCTTGTTCGCTCTGGGCCAGAGTGACGTTCGGATAGCGCTCGACTTCCGCGAGCAACTCATTGGCGTGGGCGCCAAACAAGAGTGTTCGCATAGATTGTTTCATATTCCCTTCGTTGCGCGGCGTTGCTGCGACAGCCGCGTGACGGATTATTAGAACTCCGTGTTCCGCACGTGGTGAATCGGCGCGGCGGTCGAGCGGCAATGACGCCGCAGGCGCGATCGCGCCGAACCCGGTTGGGAATATAGCAGATTCAGGGGGTGTAATGCGCGGCGGTTGGTTTACTTCAGGCGGCTTGCTGCCGTTGTAATTCGTTATGCAGAATAATGACGCATTGACCCCACGCGATATCAGCCTTGCGCGCGCGTCTTGTTGAGACCCTCAGTTGGTATGTGTGTTTTGGCCGGGTCATGCTGCGCGAACGCCTAAGCGTAAAAACAAGGACAGCATATGAGGAACGCGGAACAGCACCGGCTCGAACAGACGAGGAATCGTACTCATCACTGGCGGCGCTGGGGGCCGTATCTCAGCGAACGGCAGTGGGGCACTGTGCGCGAGGATTATTCGACGAACGCGGATCCGTGGACGTTCTTGCCCCATGACGCAGCCCGTTCGTATGCCTATCGCTGGGGCGAAGACGGCCTGTTGGGTATTAGCGACAATCACCAGCGGCTATGCTTCGCGCCTGCCCTGTGGAACGGGCAGGATCCCATCCTCAAGGAGCGCTTCTTTGGGGTGAGCAATAAGGAAGGCAATCACGGGGAGGACGTAAAAGAGTACTACTGGTACGAAGACAATACCCCGACTCACGCTTATATGCGCGCCGTATACCGGTATCCTCAGCATTGTTTTCCATATGAGCAACTTGTAAGAGAGAATCTCGAGCGAACCAGCAGCGACCCTGAGTTCGAATGCGTGGACACTGGAATCTTTGAGGAGAACCGGTTTTTTGATGTGACCGTGGAATACGCCAAGGCCGATGTCGATGATGTGTTGATGCGCATCAGCATCACGAATTGTGGGCCGGAAGCGGCTCTGATACACCTACTGCCGATGCTGTGGTTCCGGAACACCTGGAGCTGGAGATCCGGTGCGGAACGGCCCCGGTTGCGCCGTTCCGGCAGTGGGATCGAGGCGAGGCACCACACACTGGGGACGCGCTATCTGAGTATACAGGGCTATCCGGACCTCATGTTCACCGATAATGAAACCAACCGACAGCGGCTCTACAACGTCGCGAATCCGCATCCGTATGTCAAGGACGCTTTCCATTACGCCGTGGTCTACGGCGACAGTGACGTGGTCAAGGTTGATAACGGCACCAAGTTTTGCGCCTGGTATCGCTGGGATTTGGCCCCCGGCGCCACGCAAACCGTGGGCTTGCGGCTGGCGTCAGCGCCCAATCAAGATATTGAAGGACCGGCTTTCGACGAAGTTTTTGATACGCGAAGCAATGAGGCTGGCCTGTTCTATGACTCCGTGGTTAAGAAGGGCATTCCGCCTGAGCTTCGCGAGGTGCAACGCCACGCTCTGGCGGGGATGCTCTGGACCAAGCAGTGGTATCACTATGTGGTCGAGCAATGGCTCGAGGGCGATCCTTTGGGCCCGCCGCCGCCGGCGCCACAGCAGCGGGGGCGGAACCAAGGGTGGAAGCATCTTTACAACGACGACGTGTTGTCCATGCCGGACAAATGGGAGTTTCCGTGGTACGCCGTGTGGGACGTAGCTTTCCATGCCTTACCCCTCGCGCTTGTTGATCCGGAATACGCGAAGCGGCAGCTTACACTGTTCACCCGCGAGTGGTACATGCACCCCAACGGCCAATTGCCGGCTTACGAATGGGATTTCGACGACGTTAACCCACCAGTGCATGCGTGGGCGGCCTGGCAGGTCTACGAGATGGAGCGTCAGCTCTGGGGGATTGGCGACCGGGCGTTTCTGGAAAGCGTCTTCCACAAGATGCTGATGAATTTCACCTGGTGGGTGAATCGAAAGGACGCTGGCGGCAATAACGTGTTTCAGGGCGGTTTCCTGGGCATGGATAACCTCGGGGTGTTTGATCGAAGCGCGCCCCCGCCTACAGGCGGTTATCTCGAACAAAGCGACACGACGAGCTGGATGGCGATGTATTGCCTGGATATGCTTGAAATCTCATGGGAATTGGCCAAAGAGAATGCGACATATGAGGATATTGCGTCGAAATTCTTCGAGCATTTTCTGTATATAGCCGACGCCATCTATAACATTGACGGCAAAGGCGCGTCGTTGTGGGACGAAGAGGATGGGTTCTTTTACGACCAGATTAATCGTGCGGACGGTCACCGCGAGCCCGTGCGGCTGCGTTCGATGGTCGGGCTCGTTCCGCTGCTCGCCGTAGGTATGCTGGACTCCGAACAGATCGACCGGATGCCTGGCTTCAAGCGGCGCATGGAGTGGTTTTTCGAGAACCGCGCTGATTTGACGGAAAACATCACGTGCCGCTTCGGCTGCGAGCGCGAAAGCCGTATGCTCTTGTCGCTTATGCGGCCGGAACAGCTTAAGCGGGTGCTCGAGCGGTTGTTCGACGAGGACGAGTTTCTGAGTCCCTACGGCGTACGGTCCCTGTCGAAGGCTTACGCAGATGCGCCGTTTGTGTTCGAGGTCGGCGGCTTCCGCGAGGAAGTGCGTTACGAGCCCGCGGAATCCGTGAGCCCGCTGTTTGGCGGTAACTCGAACTGGCGCGGGCCGGTGTGGTTTCCCATGAACTTCCTGATCATTCGCGCATTGCAGCGTTACCACGCGTTCTGGGGCGACGAATTCGCCATAGAGTTTCCCACGGGCTCCGGCGAGCATGTGAACTTGGCGACGGCCGCCGAGGAGTTGTCCCGCCGGCTGGTGCGCATCTTTGCTTGGGAGGAGGATGGACAGCGCCCGGTACATGGACGTCATCCCGTGTTAGGCGCTGACCCTGCATGGAAAGAGCGGTTGCTGTTCTACGAGTATTTCCACGGCGATAACGGGGCAGGCCTTGGGGCGAGTCATCAGACCGGCTGGACGGGCCTGGTCGCTAACCTCATCAATGAATGCCGCTACTGAGAGTTGCCGGCGCCGGCCTTGCCCTGTAGCGGCCGGCGCCGGCTTCGCGCTCATTGGTCGAAGAAGGCAATATACGGGCCGCCTTCGATTTCACGCATGAGATACACCGCAAGCTCCATGGCGTGATAATCGCCCCACATGCACGCTTCGCCTTGCGGAATCTGTTTGCCTTCCGGAATGTAATCCCACCCGTTCGGACGGTGATAGATCGAGTGAAGCAATATCCCGTGATGATCGGGATTCGGTGAGGCGTAGTCCGGACTAAACAGCGTGCGCGCTGCGGTAAGGCCGGCCTGGTAGTACTGCTTGCCCTCGCCCTCTTTACCCAACACCCGGCCGAGCCGGAGCAGCCCTTGAGCGGTAATGGCGGCCGACGAGCTGTCAACGGGCTCATACGGATTATCGATCTGAGCGGGCTTGTCAAGATGGTCCGGCATGTGGGCAAGACCCGGCGCGCCTGTATCCCAATAAGGTATGCCGTCGGTGGGCGTGTTGGCCAAGTAGAAATCCGCAGCGGCGACCGCCGTGCGCCGCAGCATCTCCTCGACTTGCGCGCGTCCGCCGAAAGGCTCCAGGTCCGCATCGGGGATTACCGCCATGGCTTCGAGTTCTTCGGCGTAACCGCATACTATCCACGAATGGCCGCGCGTCCATGTCGTGAACGGACTGTAGCCCTGTTGCGTGCTCGGACAGCGGTATGCGCCGTCGTTCATGTTGAAAATGCTCTCGTGAACCACGCGGCCGCGCACGTCATAGGTGTCCCGCCTTTCCCCAAAATAGACGTTGTAGCGCGATGTGTTATGCGCGTGCTCAATGGCCCTTCCGAGCAAGCTGATCTTGCGGTCGCCCTCGCCCATGAGCACGTGGCCAAGTTGGTGCGCCAACACGAGCGCGCGGCAGGAGCGGATGGTGTCGCTGAATAAGGATTGGGGTCCGTTGAACGAACAGATATACCCGGTTCCGTCGTGGATTTTGGACCAGCGCGAGGCCTGAACCGCTCCCGAGGTTTTCAGCGCCATCTCGTAGAAATCCATCTCCCCTTGATCCGCGCTCATCCGCCCCTCACGAGCGAGGCGGCGCAGGTTGCCATAGGTGGACACGTTATTGAAACCGTGGTCATGAACGCCTATATGGCTTACGTGCGGCGCCATATAACGGCGGGTGTTCTCACGGCCCAGTTTCAGAAACCGCTCGTCGCCCGTGGCGTCGTATTGAAGGATCTGACAACCGTATTGAAAACCCTGGGTCCATTCCGTCCAGCCCCGCGCGGTATAACGCCCCGCATGGGTGAAAACAGGAGAGCCCTTAGCCGGGTCCCAGTCTTCATTCAATCGTTCAATCTTTGGCGCGGTGTTCTCGAAAAAGTTGTCTAAGAGTGGCCGCAAATCGGCGGCCTCTAGCGTGGAATCAACCTGAATCGCCACATTAGCCTCCCGTTCTCTGTGTAGTCCGTTTGCCGCATGGGGTGTGTGCGACGTAAATCTCTGCCCGTTTTTGGTCGATACAAAAAATGGGCAATCAAAGGTGCTATACCTGCGTTTGACAAACAAAGTCCAATAATTATTCCTGAATTCAGCCGTTTGTGGCCGGTCTTGCAAGGAGGACGCGCTGTTCAAAATTGTACGGCTTGGGGGCGCGGAATGACGGCGTGTACAAAATTGAACAGCGCGGATAGGTTGTTTAGGCGAGATAAAGGTCTACAGTAAAAGGACTTACGTCGTATAAGGGATTAGGCATCGGGCTTGCTACGTAAAGTAGGGGTGTAGTTTGTAGCGTATTTGTTTTATGTAGAGGGGGGAAAATCGTGAACGCGCATCTTGTCTCAGTAGCACAACAACCGCCAAGAGAATCGTCGATTCGCTATATGGAGCATGCGCCGTATGCTCCACACGAAACGGCGCGTGGCCACATTCTTATCGTTGACGACGAGAACGGTCCGCGTCAGGCGCTTCGTATGCTGCTTAAAGATCGCCATGAGCTCCATTTGGCGTTCGATGGTCAGGCCGCTCTAGACATGCTGGCTCAGTCGCCGGTTGACCTAGTGATTACAGATCTGCGAATGCCGGGGATGTCGGGAATCGAGCTGCTTCACGCGATTCGCGAACGCTTTCCGGACGTCGAGGTCATTATCTTGACGGGATATGGGCAACTCGACACGGCGATGAAGGCAGTCGAGTTAGGGGCCTACGCGTATCTCGAAAAGCCGTTCAACAATGACACGATGTTGGATTACGTAAACTCGGCTTTGTCGAAACGGTACCGTGATCTGGAGCGCCGGAAGCTCGAACGTTTGGCCCTCGAAGCCAACCGATTCGAGACGCTCGGCCGCGTTGTGTGCGGGATGATTCATGATCTGGGCAGTCCGCTATCCGTAGTCGGAAGCCATGTCGAACTTATGATGATTGATCCGCAACTCACGGACTACATGAACCGGCTGGAGACGATGCATGGCCAGATTAGGCATTGCACGGACATCATCCGTTCGACAATGAACTTTTTGCGCCATAAAGAGCGGCAACGGGTGCTCGTCAACCTCAACGAAATCGTCGAGGGCTGTGTTGAAATCAGCGCGCCCATCCTGCGCAAACAAGCCATCAAGATTGAGCGGAAACTGGATGAGAACCTTGTGGATTTCCGGGGGGATCTGGTGCTCATCCGCCAGACGGTTCTTAACCTTTTGACAAATGCCTGCCACGCGATGGAGGGTCAAGAAGCTCCGCCGTGTATCTGCTTCAGCACGTGGATGGAGGGGGAGACCGCGTGCTTATCCGTGCGGGATACGGGGCCCGGTATCCCCGCGCAGGATCGTGAGCGCGTCTTCCATACGTTCTACACGACCAAAGAGTCAACGGGAACGGGGCTTGGGCTGGCCGTGGTGCAGAACGCAATGCAACAGCATTCTGGCAGCGTGGAGTTGGCTACACCCGTAGAAGACAACCGCGGCGCCAAGTTCATTCTGCGGTTCCCGCTCGATGCGGAAGGCGGGGAGACGAGGGGATGAGGCATCGGCATCGCCCCGCCCGCGGGGGAGACGGGCGGGGCAGCCGATGGCGCGGGTCTTGGGTTAGGAACCTTCGGTCG
>PUMX01000175.1 GCA_003552485.1 Candidatus Hydrogenedentota bacterium | reverse complement strand
GGGTTACGTACGAGGCGCTTGCGACAAGGGCGCTCCCCCTGGATGCGGGGCGCGCCCGTGATCGACTCCGGCAGGAGCCGCAGACGCGCGGCTCCTGCCGGCTCCTGCCGGAGTCCTTTTTGGGTTCATGGGATCCAGGGGTGTCGCGCGCCGCAACCGCGTGGAAGGCGGTCTCTCGTACCGCCGGCGTCTCGCCGGCACGGGCGCAACATTCCCCTTCATAAGGGAGACTTTCGCGCCGCGGTCAGTCTATGCGCTCGCCCGTGATGCCGTCCACGATCAGCTCGTCGCCATCCCAGGTCCCCATGCGGATTTCGTTCACGGCGCTGATCTCGATGAAGCCTTCTTCATCCAGCGTGTATGCGCCGGTCACTTCCTCGAGCCCCAGTTCGGAGCGAATCGGTTCACCGCGCACGATGACGTCGGGTGGTTCTTGAAACGCGACTTCGAACTCCTCGAACCGCCAGACAGTGTCCACGAGCTGGTCAATTTCTCCGGGCGTGAAATCTTCGGGCGGCCCGGCCTCCTCCTCGCCGACGTCGCACCCTGTCATGCCCACAGCGATTATCATTAGCACAAGCGCGCCCGCAAACCGTTTCTTCATAGGGAACCTCTATCCTTAATCTGCTCCGACTTCAGCTGCATTTCCTCGTCGCCACGCCTCATGGGACGCGCCCGGCATTATAGCAACCACGCGCCGGCGCGCCCCAATATCGACGCCGCTCATTCTTGTTCGCGGCCGGTGATGGTTACGGTGTGCCGGGCTTCCTTGCCCGTGAGAGCGTCGCGCGCGATTAGCCGGTAGCGTCCCAGGCGTTCGTTGCGCGCCAGTGGGATGAAGTGTTCCTCTTCGCCGCCCGAACAAGAAAACACTTGGCTGTAATGCGCGATGGGGTCTTCTCCAATGGGCTCGAGTCGCAAATGCACGAGATGATTGCCGGGGATGCCGCCCCGGCTCCGCAGGCGAATGCTTACGGGCAACCGGCGGCCGGCGCGCACTTCCTCGGGCGCCGTGATTTCCAGGCCGGTCACTTCGTACGGCAGCGCCGTGAACAGCGCTGTCTCGCCCGGCTCCAAGCGGTGTTGGATGCGGGAGGGGCGACGGACTTGCTCGCCGGCGATCGCGTCGTAAACGTGGGCGTGATTGCGCAGATCCAAGCTGAAACGCGCTGCGCCCCCGGGACTGCCGGGCGGACGGGTAACCGCCAGCAGCTTCACCTCGCCGTAACGGTAGGCAATGCGCTCGCCGGGAAAGGCTTGGGAGGCGCTTCCGGTCATCGCCGCAACGGGGTGGGCGCCCATGCCGCGCAGCACGCCCTCCAACACCGTGATGAGCCCATCCTCCCGCGGATCCGCCGCCATAGGGGGCAGCGGGTGATTGAACAGAAAGGCCGCCCCGGCATCTTCGCTTTCGCCGGGATTGTGAATCCAATAGGCGCCGGGTTCGCCGTCATTCTCGCCGTTCCACTCTGTTGACGGATCGAGCCGGACCTCGGCGCGGCCTCGTGCTGTGAAGTCGCCAATGGCGCGATGACCCTGGATTTCCGTGGCGTCGCCAGCGTTTGCCGGACCGCCATGGGACACGCCGAACCACTCGGCCAAAGGCGGCGATGGCGAGGGGGCGCCAAATTCCGTGAACTGACCCGGCAACACGTCGGCGATTACATGTCCGCCGCCTTGGACGAAAGCTTCGAGTCCTTCGCGTTCTTCCGCCGATAGCGCGCGCGCCATGGGCAGAATCACCACCTTGTACTCGTTCATCCGGTTCGTGCGAAGATCCTCCGGGCCTATCACTTCGCATTGATAACCCAAGGCATTGAGGCGGTCCAGAAACGCTTGTTGCGCCCGGGGCGTGTTGGTTCGGTATGAGGGCTCGGCGTAGTTCAGGTAGTAGCTGGACCGGTTGTCATAGAGGGCCACGCCGGAATGGCCTCGGACGGCGTGTTGCAACAACGCGGCGGTTCCACGCCGCAGCTTTTCGACTTCTTCGGCCATAGCCGCAAA
Organism: Candidatus Hydrogenedentota bacterium; assembly: GCA_003552485.1. Lineage (GTDB taxonomy): Bacteria > Hydrogenedentota > Hydrogenedentia > Hydrogenedentales > SLHB01 > PUMX01. The sequence continues at coordinate 6,522 of PUMX01000175.1, read as the reverse complement.
GGCCGGGGTCGCGGCCCCCGTGGGCGTCAGCGCATTGGGCAGGCTGTCGCCAGCGCTCCCTGCGATAGCGTCAGCCAGCCAAACCCCTCGCATCCCATAGAGCGCGGCCCGCCACGGCATCCAGCGCGCGGCGGCTGGATCGAGTTCGCCCGCCCGGGGCGCGTAAACCGTCACAAACTCAGGCTGGTCATCGCGCGAACTCCGGGCAAGATGATACGCCAGGTTTTCAGCGGGCAGCGCCAGCAGGTCCAGCACTGCGCCCAGCCGCCGCCAATCCCGTCCATCAAACGGGGCGCCGCCATCGCGGGCGGAGAGCCCCACCAGCGCTTGGCCACGCTGTTGACGGGCGGCCCGCGCCGCTCGATCGTGAAGCCGAACGAATTGCTCGTCCATGAACTGACGGAAGCTTATCCAAGGGGGGTATACGCCTTCGCGAATGACTTCGCTCACGCTCGCCGGGTGAATGGCGCCCCAGCCTGTGTAGCCGGTTCCCCATGCTTCGTTCAGCGCTGCAATTGACGAGAATTGCTCGCGTAGGCTGTCCCGGAACGCGCTTAAACAGTGTGCGCAGTGACAGGCTTCCCCCTCGCCGCGCGCCAGCGCATTGCCGTCGCCAAGCGTATAAATGAACGGGCCCGCGTCGCCGGGGGCGGTGGCCGTGTGCGCGATGTGGTCCTGTTCCTGTTCCCAGAACGTCTCCGTAAACAGACACGGTTCCCGCACATTTCCTTGCGTTTCCCCGGGCGCGTAGGAGGTCAGCGTCTGGATTTGTTGCAGATTGGCGGATTTCAACAGAAAACTCGGCCCTTCACCCTCGGGCGTATAGACCGTATCGACGCCGTAATCGGCTAGGCGCGAATAGAACCGTTGTTGGCTATATTCCGGCGTTCCGGGTCCGTAGACGCCAAAATCGAAACGATAGGGATCCCGAGGCCGCCACACGGAAAGCTCGCCGTACTCGTGGGCGGCGCTCTGCAACTCGTAACGGGTGAATGGCGGGCGGGTTCGGTCCACCGCAAAGATCTCAACCTTCACCATTTCAGCCAGAAGATCGGCGAAGTCCACAGAAAACTGGGTCCATCCGGCCTCAGACGAAACCGGGTGATGCTTTTCGGCGACTCGGCGTCCGAGGGCGTCGGTAGCGCGCGCGTATATCGTAAACTCACGGGGATGGTAGTAGTTGGGCCGGGCGTTCAACGAAACCCGAAGGCTGTCATGCGGTTGCAGGACATCCTTAGAGAAAGCGAGATCCGTGAAAGATGGCCAGCTCTCGATGGTCAGCGTCTCGGTATGCCACCATTCGACGCGGCCACGGTCTAACAGCCAGATGTCAACAAAATATGACCCGGGGCCTACATTGAGGTGAACGGTGTACTCGCTCTCGCCGGGATTCAACGGAGCATCGTATTCATGCGTCAGCCTCCCTCGCCGGCGCGGATCGCGAACCTGTAGACGCACATCATACCGCCTCGGCGCGGGCTCGGAGAAGCGGATGCGATAGGGGCGGAACGCCGGATCGGGCGCGGCGTCGCGCATCCGTTGAACAAACGGCTCGGGCAGGTCCGGCGGGATCTCGGTATCGTCGGGCCCTTCGGGGCCCATGTATTCGAGCGCGACCGGACGCACCCGCGGCTCCCGGCCGGCGGCCCAGTACGTGGCCCGCGCAATCAGCGATAAGTAGACATCAAGGTATTCGGTCTCGGCGCGGTGCGGGCTTTTCAAAACGGGCAGCAGGAAGTTCGAATCGGGCGCTCCGCCGGGATACTCGATGAGCACAATGCGCCCTTCGCCCAACTTCGCCGTCCAAACGAAGCCAAGGCCGGTGTCCCATTCCGGCGTAAGATCCTCGCCCACGCCGTCAATAATCAAGCCGGGCGGATCAACGAATTCCCATTCGTCGTCCATGGAATCCTTAAACGTCTCGGGCAACGAGAAGTGGTTGACCAAAACAAGGCCGCTTCCCCGGCGCACGCGTTCGAGCACGGCTTCAAGCATTGGCGGCGGAAGCTCGCGCAAATCGAGACCGCCCGCCACGATTACGTCGACCGCCTCATTGATGGCGGCCTGAAACTGGCCTAACCGCGCGTCGCGGTCGAACTCCGGCCACGCGGCGCTGGGATGATCCGCGGGCGGCGTCATTGCGCCCGCGTTCCAGAACGGAAAGACGTCGTAATCCAGGTCAATCCGTTGCGCCAGCTCGACGACGTCGCGCAGGCTAGCGCGCGGCGCCATAAACAGCGTGCGGATGGACCCGCCCCGCAGCGGGATCGCCCATGACGTGTGCTCCGACTCCGGCGCTTCTTCCCATTGAAGCAGGCCGCCATAGGCGGCGGCGGGATCCTCTTGCGGCTCCCGTAGCAGCGCAAAAGCGTGCGTCTCAGCGGCAATACAAAGCAGCAGGAGGCTTGATAACCCCACGGCGAGATAATAGCTCTTAGACATAATTCATTTGTGTCGCGGTTAGCCTCGCGAAACCCAATCAGCGCCCCCGAACATGGTTGCGCCAAAGCCAAGTCTCCGGCCCTGCTGGCCGGGACCGGGCCCCGTCAGTGTAGCAAACCCGCGGGGCGTCATACAGCCGCCTTGCCCCATCGCCGGATAGCGCACGAAGAGCGGAGAAGTCTCCGCATCAACGCATTCAGTTGCCGCCTGCTCGCCTTTTCCCCGAATTGATGATTCAAGTCCCAACATAACGAGCCAGTGAGCAGATTTCATTCCAAAGTGAGATGTTGGGGGGGTGCTCGCCTTGCGGTTTAGTGGAGCGCTCTGTTATGTTGCGCTTCCACCTTGAGCATAAGTAAGGAGTATCCGCGCCATGCGGTTGGATTGTGCAGCTCAAACCCATAAAGGCCTTCGGAAATCGAATAATGAAGACGCCTACGGCGTATTCGGCGAGAACACTCCCGATCTCAAGCTCTTTGACGAGGGCGCGCTGTTGTGTGTCGCCGACGGATTGGGTGGCCACGCGGGCGGCGAAATCGCCAGTAAGCTGGCGGTTTCCTATGTCAAAGACACGCTGAAGTCGGAACAACCCGAGCGCCAGAACACGTCAAACGACGATAAAGGCCCGCTGCCTGTGCTGCGGGATGGCTTCGAGAAGGCCAACCAAAGCATCTGCCAGACGAATCAAGACCTTGTGCGGGGCGATCGCCCGATGGGCACCACTCTGCTGGCGGCGCTTGTCACGCCGCGCGAGGCGTATGTCGCCAACGTCGGCGATTCCCGGTGTTACTTGATCCGCCAAGGTGAGATCGCGGCCAAGACCGAGGACCATTCATGGGTGGATGAGCAGGTCAAGCTTGGGCTGATGTCTGAAGAAGAAGCGGAGACGGACAACCGGAAGAACCTCGTCACCCGCAGTATTGGCACGCATCCGGAAGTCGAGGTTGATACCTATGTTTGGCGCATCGAACCCGGTGATGTGTTGCTCCTTTGCACGGACGGGCTGATTAACATGGTCAAGGAGGCCGATATTCTCGCGGAGTTCAACAAGTCCGCTGCGCCCGCGGAAATTGCGAACCGGTTGGTGGATCTTGCGAATCAGAACGGAGGCAAGGACAACATCACCGTCATCGTGGCCACCGTCGAGCCTCGGCTTATCCGGCTGTACTGGCTGCGCTGGCTTAGCTTCTGGCGCAAGAACAAGACGACGCTATTGTGGTTGGGCGCGTGCCTGCTCTTCGGCGCCCTCACCTTCACGGCAGGGTATTTCCTCGGGCGGCTCGCCCCATAAGAAGAGGCGGAATTCGGCGCCGTCCCATTCCACGTACGATTCGTGATACAACCAGTCCCCCGTGTTGATGTAGAGACCGGCGCCATGGGGTGTTGGATGGGTTTCGCACACGGGGTAGTGAGAATGGCCACACATGACCACATCGGCCCGCCCCTCGGCCAACGCTTGCCGCGCGAAATCCTGTAACGGTTTGATTTCCGATCCTTTGCTGACGTCCCTGGGGTGCAGGCTGCGGCTCCCGTGCGACACCCATTGCGCCAGCCGCATGGCCCAGTCGGGATGGATGAGGCGGAACAGCGCAACAACGACGCGTAGACGCGCCAAACGTTTGTACAAGCGATATGCCCAATCTCGAGGATTCAGCCCGTCCCCATGCACGAGCAGGGCCTGTCTTTCGCCAAAAGGAAGGCGCGCCTCCCCGTCATGGATGGTGATCCCGAGTTGGTCGCGCAGGAAGCGCCCTCCCCAGAAGTCATGGTTGCCCCCGATGAAATGCAGTTCGACGCCCTCGTCGCGCAGTCGGGCCAGCGCGCGCAACACGTCAAAGTAACCCGAGAAGACAACGTGGCGGTATTCGAACCAGAAATCGAAGAGATCGCCCAGAATGATCAGGCGGGAAACCTCGGCGGAATCCAACTGCCGCAGAAAGGCGATGAAACGTTCCATCGTGGGGCGGCCCGCCTCGTGGACGGCGAGGTGGACGTCCGACACAACAATGGTTTTCATCGAATCAGACTAATGCGGCTGAGCGGCCAGACGCGCAGAAACGCCCGGCCAATGATGCCATCCTCGTCCACCGGGCCGAAGCTCCGGCTGTCCTTGCTTACGTTGCGGTTATCGCCCAGCACATAGTACGCGCCCGGTTGAAGCAGCACTTCGTCGTAAGTGTCCCCTCCCGACACGCTGCCGGGCTTCACGTAGTCCTCCTCGACGCGCCGGTTATTGACGTAGACCTCGCCATCCTCGAGGCGCACCCGCACACTGTCCCCTGGCGGCGCAGACCCACGCTGCGATTCGGCCACGACGGTTTGGCTGGGCCGCACGCTTCCGCCTTTGGCGATCACCCGCTTCACATAACGTTTGCGGCTGTCGTCGGGACTTTGGAACACGACGATGTCGCCTTCTTCAATAGCGTTGATGTTGTGAAAGGGACGGAATTGGCTGATCACGTGGGGCAGTTTAAGCACGAGGATGCGTTCGCGGTTGTCAAGAGAAGGCGACATCGAATCGCCCTGCACTTCGTAGCCCTCGATAACAAAAGCGCGCAGCGCGAGAAACAGCAGAAGAAACCAGCCCACCATCTTCGCAAAATCGAGAAGCTCCCGTTTCGCCTCTTGTTTGGGCGACATGGGCTCGGCGGACGAGTGGTCTTTCTGTTCTTCTACGTGTTCGCTGCTCACGTTTGTTGCTCCGTCATTCTTGGCGCGCACCCCCTTTTGCGCCGTTGGCAATATCAACGGGCCTTCAGCGCTGATCGAATCTGGCGGACAATGCGCCGTCCAACTCCTTATAAGAATGTACCATTCTCGTAACGCCAGCGCAACAGGCTCGCAGCCCGGCCGGGCAATGGCCGAAAGCGTCCCAGCGCCTTTATAGCTAACGCGATTCCGGCGCGGATTCTTCCTTGGGCACAGCCAGATTCAATTCGTTTGCGATAGGCGAGTTGGTGAAATAGCGCGGCACAATAATCTCTTCATGGCCGGCATACCAACGGGACACAAAAAGCGCGGCGGCGGGATGAAGGTAGGCGAGTTCTTTGAGGTACTGCCACCATTCCATTTGTTTGGGTTCTTCCAAACCGAGCAATGTAGCGGGAATCTCATAGGGATCGCCGCCAAGTTGAGCGCTGATGGCGTCCATGAGGCCATCGGTGCGCCCGTCCTGCGCTTTAACGATCTCTTCGATGCGTTTGCCGTAACCGCGCGCAAGCTTGACCGCTTCCCGGCAGCGCGCGGCGAACGCGTCCCACTCGGGGTCCAGCGCGTACACGAGCTTGACAAAAAACGCCTGCCGCGTCTTCTCGTCGTGCTCGGCAAGGCGTGTATCCGCCTCACTGCTCAGCAACAAGTAGCTCAAGCCGGTTTGCACAAATTGGACGGCCGGCTTAAAGCCAATGCAGTCCTCGGGCTTCTGTGGATGGTCCCCGTGCAGGATAAGGGCTTTGGTTTGGTAGTCCGGCACGGATGGCAAAGGCTCCGGGAAAGCCGCGTAATTGTATTCGAGACCGGTGGCGATACGGTAGCCGCGAACCCCACGGTCGATATCGCCTTCGCGCAGGGCCTTGTCGGCTTCATCGAAGAACAGCGCCTGCATCCGTTTGCGGATACGCAGTTGCTCGTACGCCTGCGCGGCGCTCGTGTACTTGCCCAAAACCAGCGCGCGATCCGCCAGGCGCACCACGAGGCCGGCGGGCAGTCTCGCCGGGCGGTCGGCCTCGAGCTCCTGCTCGATGTGCGCCCAGGTGTCGGGGGCTTGGACCGCTGCGAGAATCTCCTTGTATGCGTCGGTCTCCTCCATATCATCATCGGGCAGCAGATAGGAGTACTTCTCGCTTTCAAAGCTTTCGGTCGATTGCCGGCGCGCGGGGGAAAAGGGTTGGAACAGCAGGCGGAAATTCACGATGTCGCCATCATACACCGCCTTAGCCAGTGCGGCGGCTACATCCTCGGGATCCACGTATTTTTCGGCCGCCGCCGCTTCATTCGATGATGCCATGGGTTAGGTCCTGCTTCCGTCTATCAGCGCGGCCACGGTTTGTTTGCGCTCGTCCCAGTCTATGTGGACAGGGC
>PUMX01000309.1 GCA_003552485.1 Candidatus Hydrogenedentota bacterium | reverse complement strand
CCTCATAACCGCCTTCCGCGAGGACGGTCTCCGAGGGAATGTACGACATCACGTCGTTGGCGTAGGCCATGACGAATGTCTCCTCGCCCAAGCGCTCCTTAATGCGCAAGGCGTATTCGACTGTCACTTCCCCGCCTAGGGTCACCAGCGCCTGGTCGCCCAAGCGCCACATCTGCACGGGGACCGGATACTCCGTTGGCAGTTCGCCCTCAGCTTCAAGGCGGTTGAGCAAAGCCTCGTAACAACGCTCGCGATGGCCAGTGCTTTCCGCGATGCGTGCGCGCAAGGTTTCCGCGCTGGGCGGCGGTTCAAGTTGAAGAACCACCTCGGTATAGGCAACGCTCAGCTCTCCGGCGAGGGACCGCATGCCGTCCTCGACGGTCTGCTCGACAGCTGCGGCGAGGGTTTGGCCGTACTGGCGCGCCAGCGCCACGCTACGCCGCGGCAACGGATTCTGATCGGCTGCGCAACCCGCGAAGAACATCGCGGTGGCGTCGGGCCATGTCTCCTCCACCGCAATCTGCGCGAAACCTGGATAGTCGCCGCACCACTCGTAACCGCTCAGCACCGTTGCGTGACACGCATAACCAAAAACCACGGCATCAAGCGCACCGTCGTCGCGCCGCACAGTCAACACGGGCACGGCGTGATCCGAGGGGCCCGCAGGCGTAATCGTGGGCCGCAGATCCGCCTCGCGGTTGTTGCGGCGGTTGACCGCGAAGCGGGCGACGCCATTTGCCGCCGCGAGTTCCGCAGGGGCCAGCGCTTCAAGCGCGTTGCCGACAAGTTCCACGATTTCGTCTTCTAGCCGTGCGGTGTATCGCTGGATCTTCTGCGCCTCTTCGTCGCCATAGGCATACATACACTCGAGCAAGTCCTCCAAGACGGGCCCGCTATGCGTGTGCGATGCGCTGAGTACGATGCGCGCACGGTCTAATCCATACTCGGCTTCGACGCGGTCACGAATGCGATCCGACAGCGCCTTAGCAAACCCCAGCGTATCCACGGTTACAAGCACCGCGCGTTCGCCGGATGCATCTTCCAAAGCCAGTCCCTTCGCCCACAGGGGGTGGTGCGCGCCTTCGGCAGGCCGATCACGTCCTGCGTAACCAGCAAGCCACATCGGCTCGACGGGCGTGATGTCCACGCGAGCTACGCCCGCCATCCAAGAAGCATCCGTCTCTTGTTCGGCCACAGCGCCGCTTCCCAAGCTCATTGCTCCGAGCATAAGTGGCGCGAGCATCGTGCAGGCAAGACGTGTTGAATCCACCATGGTTTTCATCCTTTTCCGGGCGGGCAGTTGAGGTTCGTGAATACGGCTCGTGAGCATAGCGGCCTAACGATACCACAACGTGCGGGGCAGGGACACGCTTGACTCGTGGATGCGGAGAGTCCGTCAAAATAATGATCCAAAATGCTTGCATTCGGGCAAGCGTTTGTACCAGACTTTAGGGCCAACAGCCCTTGCGCAGCACTTGGTGGACGGTCGGCGGGGAAGGACTTTCGCTTTGAAGCATAACGGAACAACTGGAAATCGTCTTACCCAAAAGAAGAAGGGCCGGACGCTGGGGAGGACGTCCGGCCCCGCGGGAGGGATGGACCAGAGAAGGGGGGATCTCGGGTCCGGGGGTATCGGGCGCGTGCGCGGGGAACGCAGCGCGCCCGTAGGGGTCTTCATTAAGTTAGACGAACGCGTTGGGCTCTTATTCAAAGTATTCAAGGCCCAGAAAAAACAATTCGGGACCGGACGCTGGGGAGGACGTCCGGCCCCGCGGGAGGGATGGGCCTGAGGCGGGGAGACCTCAAGCCCGGGGGTCAGGATGCGCTGGCAAGGGGGACGCCAGCGCATCCAGGGTCAGACGCCACATTAGGCCGCTTGGAAGATATGGCTATGAAAGCTGCGTTTGTGGCCGTCTGCGTCGACGGTTATGGTCGACCCTCTGCTGACCCGGCCCTCAAGAATGTCCATATGGCCAACGCGTCCAACAAGATGCGCTGAATAATGCGCTTCAGCGGACGCGCTTCAGACGCTGTGAACGACGCTCGCCTTGGCCAGCGACATGGACCAGAGAAGAGGAATCCCGGGTCCACTGCCCTAGCGGCGCGTGCGCCGCTACACGTCCGGACAAGGTCTTCCATAGAAGTAGACGCGTGTAACTGGCTTTTATTCAAGGTATTCAAGGCCCAGAAAAAACAATTCGGGACCGGACGCTGGGGAGGACGTCCGGTCCCGCGGGAGGGATGGGCCTGAGGCGGGGAGACCTCAGGCCCGGGGGTCAGGATGCCGCTGGCAAGGGGGCGCCAGCGCATCCAGGGTCAGACGCCACATTAGGCCGCTTGGGACATATGGCTATGAAAGCTGAATTCGTGGCCGTCTGCGTCGACGGTTACAGTCGACCCTTCGCTGACCCGGCCCTCAAGAATCTGCATGGCCAACGCGTCCAACACCTTGCGCTGAATAATGCGCTTCAGTGGGCGCGCTCCGTAAACTGGGTCGAAGCCCTGCTCCGCGAGCAAGTCGCGGGCGGCATCTGTCAACTCAATCGTTATCTTCTTCTCGGCCAACCGTTTCGCCAGCCGCTTGAGCTGAACATCCACGATCCGCCGTATGTGCTCTTTCGTCAGCGGATGGAACACCACAATATCGTCCACCCGGTTGAGGAACTCGGGCCGGAAGTGTTGGCGCAACACCGCCAAGACCTCCTTCACCTGGTCTGCTTCGTCGCCGCCCCGGGTGAAGACCTCGCTGCCCAAGTTCGACGTCATGATGATAACCGTGTTCTTGAAGTCAACCGTCCGTCCCTGGTTGTCCGTCAACCGGCCATCATCAAGCAATTGCAGCAGAATGTTGAACACATCCGCGTGCGCTTTCTCGATTTCGTCCAGGAGCACCACGCTGTACGGCCGGCGACGTATACTTTCTGTTAGCTGACCGCCTTCGTCGTAACCGACATATCCCGGCGGCGCGCCGATCAGCCGCGAGACCGCGTGCTTCTCCATATATTCCGACATGTCTATGCGCACCATGGCGTTTTCATCGTCGAACAACAGCTCGGCCAGCGAGCGGGCCAGTTCCGTCTTGCCGACGCCCGTCGGGCCCAAGAAGATGAACGACCCGATGGGCCGCTCCGGCTCCTTCAAGCCAGCTCGCGCCCGGCGAACAGCGTCTGACACGACCCGCACGCCTTCCTGTTGGCCGATGACGCGTTCGGCCAACCGCTCCTCCATCTTGAGCAGTCGTTCCATCTCGCCTTCCATCATCTTGGCGACAGGGATACCCGTCCAATGCGAGATGATCTGCGCCACGTGCTCTTCTGTCACTTCCTCGTTGAGAAACCCTCCATCCTTACGCAATTCGGCGAGCCGTTGGTTTTGCTCTTCGAGTTTACGATGGAGTTCGCCGAGCCTTCCGTACCGGATCTCGGCCACCTTGTCCAGGTTGCCAGCCCGTTCGGCGATTTCTTCCTCGCGTTTGGCGTCATCAATAGCCGTACTAATCTCGCGGATCGAGTCAATCACCTCTTTTTCGGCTTGCCATTGCGCTTTTTTGGCGTTAACCTCTTCGCGTAGCTGCGCCAGTTCGCGCTCAATTCCCTCGCGCATCTCCTGGCCCGCCTTGTCCTTCTCTTTCTTTAACGCCAAATGCTCGATCTCAAGTTGACGAATTCGCCGTTCCAGCACATCGATTTCGTACGGCATGCTGTCGATTTCGATGCGCAACCGCGAACTTGCTTCGTCAACCAAGTCAATCGCCTTGTCCGGCAAGTACCGGTCAGACACGTAGCGATCGCTCAATGTTGCGGCGGCCACCAAGGCGCTGTCCTGAATATGCACGCCATGGTGAACTTCATATTTCTCTTTGAGGCCGCGCAGAATCGCAATCGTGCTTTCCACATCGGGCTCGCCCACAAACACCGGCTGGAACCTTCGTTCCAGCGCCGCATCTTTCTCGATATGCTTACGGTACTCGTCTAGGGTGGTCGCCCCTATACAATGTAGATCCCCACGGGCCAGCGCAGGTTTCAACATGTTCGAGGCGTCCATCGCGCCTTCTGCGGCGCCCGCGCCCACAAGCGTGTGCAATTCGTCGATGAACAGAATGACCTGGCCTTCAGCTTCCTGAATCTCACGCAGCACGGCCTTCAACCGGTCCTCGAATTCACCGCGATACTTCGCGCCGGCCACCAACGCGCCCAAATCAAGCGCAGCGACCCGCTTCTCTCTGAGATTCTCCGGCACATCGCCTGCCACGACGCGTTGCGCCATGCCTTCGGCGATGGCGGTCTTACCCACGCCCGGCTCGCCAATGAGCACGGGGTTGTTCTTGGTTCGGCGCGACAACACCTGAATTACGCGCCGAATCTCTTCATCGCGCCCAATGACGGGATCGAGCTTGCCTGCGCGCGCCAACTGGGTCAGGTCCCGGCTGTACTTGGCTAGCGCGTCGTACGTGTCTTCAGCGTTAGGATCCGTAACGCGTTGGGAACCGCGGACTTGCTGCAGCGCCTGCCATAGATCGTCCTTCGTAACGCCTGCGTTTCGAAGGATGGTTCCGGCAGGGTCACTCTTCCCTTCCACCATGCCGATGAGTATATGTTCTGTGCTCAAATACTCGTCCTTGAGCGTCTGAGCAACCTTCCATCCTGCGTTGAGGGCCTCCTGCGCGTGACGCCCGAGGCCCACTTGCGCGCCTGCGTCGCCCTCAACGCGAGGCATCCGTTCAAGGGCGGCATCGATTTCTCCTTTGATTGGATCTCGATGCACGCCCAAGCGTTGTAGAATGGATGCCACTACCCCCTGCTCTTGATGAATTAGAGCATCAAGTATATGAAGCGATGAAATCTCTGGATGTCCTCGCTGCGAAGCCATGTCCATGGCTTCGGACAGCGCCTCCTGAGCTTTGATCGTTAGTTTGTCGAACCGCATTTGCAATGTCTCCCTTCTTCCATATTTGCACACCTTTTCTTAGCAACCTTCATGCCAACCTCGATTGCCTTGGGTAAGAGGGGTATCAGCCGCTCCTCAAGCGCTTGCTTGTTGCAGTATCAAGCGCTTGTGTTCCAGCTCGAAACACTCCAAAGACAAACGGACGGCGGTTTGACCCGTTTAACGGCGCGCCCCTACACTGGATGAGCCTCGTATCATAGTTGTCCGCTCTCACGGTAACTGAGCCCCCGGCCGAAGCGTTTGCGTGGGTGTGAATTATTCGACGCAGGCCTCGTCATCAGTTTGGAGAAGTGAAAATAACTTCGAGTATGGAGCTCGGGGGGAACTCTTGCCGCCAGCGTACGTATAGGATGTTGTAGTGAGAGTTGACTCAAACAAGAAAGGATGTGCGCCGCGAGCGTTGGCCGCGTGCAACGGTTGACCTCGGTGAGCCCACAAGGAACGTGCCTCTATGAAAACACCCGCGCTTCTCGCGTTTCTCTCCGCAATGCTGGTGTTGCCCGCTTGCGTTCATCGTCCCGGTCACGAATTTCGCAGCATCAACACGGATCGCTACGAACTCAGTATACAGCGCAGGGGAGCGGTGGATATCTCCCTGCTCGCCGGCGAGCCCGTGTTTGAGAACGTTGTTCCCATGGTTTGGCTGGACGGGGACGACGCGCCCCGCTCGTTACGCATGGAAGGCGATTCGACCGCGCGTTGGCCCGTATCCGACGCATTGGGCGAGGGACAGGGCCTCGTCGTTCCGGGCCGCAACAGCGAGTGGCGGTTGAACACCTATCCCGTCCAACCGTTCCTAACAGCGCGGCTCGAGTATGTGAATACCGGCAGCGAGCCCGTGCATGTGCGTGCGCTTCTGCCTTGGTCGTTGCGCAACGGCGATGGGCGGTTCAGTCTGGGCCCCGGTTCCGATCGGGCGCAGGTGCTGACGGCCGAGACCACCGAGACGCGGCGTCCCGCCAAATTGGAGGGCGGCGGGGCCAGCGAGTGGTATTTGGCGGCTTACAATTCCTCGACGCGCCGTAGCGCCATCGCCGGTTTTCTTACCCAGCGTTATGGCGAAAACCGGGTCACACTCCAGCGTTCGGATGAAGATCAGCAGGCATACGGACGTTTTGAGGCCGCCACCGTGTTTGATCCTCCCGTAGAATTACAGCCGGGCGAAGCCATCGAGTCCGAGATGTTCTATATCGGGATCGCGGAGGACTCACCCTTTCGCGGTCTCGAACGGTTTGCGAACGCGACCGCTGTATTCAATCGCGTGCGCAGGGATGACACTCTGAAACCGGACGCCTGGAACGCGTGGCCGCGGGAGGTGGTGGAAGAAATGGACGAGGCCGCCTTTCTCGAGGAGGCCGACTACGCCGAGCGGCTGCTGCAGCCCTATGGCTGGGAACATTTCCAGATAGGACTCGGCTGGGAGACCGCTAAAGGCGATTGGCAGGGCGATCCGGCGCGATTCCCCGATGGAATGGGCGGCTTGGCCGCCAAGCTGCAGGAGAAGGGGTTCACGCCCGCGCTGGAAATCACCCCGTTGATCGTCAGCGCTGACTCGGAACTCGCGCAAGCCCACCCCGAGTGGTTACTCGAGCCTAATGCCGAGGGCGCCGAGCGCTTGGCGCCGGACCAGCGAATCCTCGATATCTCCCAGCCTGGCGCGCGGGAGCGATTGCGCCAGATGATTGCCCGCGTCACGCGGGAATGGGGCTTCGAGGTGATCACTGGCGACCCATGGTTGGAGCCGTTGTACTGGGTGGAATCGTTCGGAGACTCCGCCTACACGCGCGCGCAATTGGCCACCGAAGCCGCCCTCATCATTCGCGAGGCGGCCGGTCCAAGAACGTACATCGCCGCCGCCGGCTATGGGCCCGTACCGGCCCTGTATAGCCGCGGCATGCGCGTGGGACCGGCGGCGGAACCGCAATGGCGCACAGGCGACCCCGCGAACCCAGGGGTGGTGGAATCCCTGCAGGACGCCGCGTTGCGTTACAACTTGGCCCCCTTCTTGTGGCAGCCAAGTCATAGCGCCGCCTACTTCGGTAACGGACTGGAACTGGACCAGTCGCTCGCGTGGTTTACCGCGCAGGCCCTTACTGGCGGCACCGTGGCGCTTGGCAACCGCTTTACGGACTTGGGCCCTGCTGAAGCAGCGATTCTGCAACGGCTCGTTCCGAACGACATCCGCGCGGCCCGTCCTTTGGATCTGTTCGATCCGGGCGAGCCTCGCATCTGGTCAACCGCCGCCGATGACGCCGCCGGCCCTTTGCAGCTCGCCGCTGTATTCAACTGGGACGCCACGACAGCTAACCAGACATCTCTTTACATGACCCAGTTGGGGCTTAATCCAAATCGCTTCTACACGGTCTACGACTTCTGGGAGAACCACTACCATGGGACCGCGCAGCGTATGCTCACCGTGACGATTCCGCCCGGCGCTGTACGCCTGTTCGGGTTCCGTCCGCTCGAAGAGCGGCCCATGTTCATCGCCGTTGATAGCCATTTCAGCCAAGGCGCCAATGACGTCACCGAGGTGGAATGGGATGCCGGTCAGCGCCGGTTACATGGCGTGCTAGAGGCCAAGCCGGATGCGACCTACACGATACGCCTGCGCGTGCCGGAAGGGTTCACCATGAATGCAGCTCTAGTTGATGGTGAAGAGACCGACTGGCGTATGGAAGGAAACATTGCCGCGCTCGCCTTCGAGACCACGGACGCCGGGCCGGTCCGTTGGGAAGCGGCGTTCGACTGAGGCGGCCGTCTTCCAACACATGGAGGCTTATCGTTCGACCGTTATCCTGCGCGCCGAAGCGAACTCGCGCCGAAGCGCTTGCGCCAGTTCGTCGATGTTCGGACGCCGGTGCGATATGAGTTCGAAGGTCATTTCGGCGCGCTCCTCTTGTTCGGACACGCGCAGCCGCGCGGTGGCGAGTTCGTAGCCCTGTTCGCGAATGAAGTTTTCGACGGAGTGCATCTGTTCGAGGCCGTGAGGCATTTGCATGCTCACCCTGAACCGGTCGGTGCTCGGGAAAAAGCGGGCCAGCCATTCGAGGAACACGACGACAAACAGTGCAAACGCCGTGGCGGTAAACGCAACCGCATAGAGTCCCGTGCCGATGGCCATACCCAGCGCGGCGACGAACCAGATCAACGCGGCGGTGGTAAGGCCACGGTGGTGGCCGCCCACGTTGATGATTGTGCCGGCGCCCAGGAATCCGACGCCCGTTATCACGCCGGCGGCGATGCGCCCCTGATCAAGCATGACGGTGGTGTCCATTTCCATCCAGCGCAGGGCGATGATATCCGCGACCACCATGGCGAGGGTCGACCCGAAGCAGACGAGGATGTGCGTGCGCAGGCCGGCCGATCGCCCCTTGCGCTCGCGTTCCAGCCCGACCGCGCCGGCCAGTATGATGGCCAGAAAGAATTTCAGGGCGATTTCGGGTATAAGTTCCCAGTTTTCGGTCAACGCCATTTCTCCAGTATCGAGGTTCGAACCCGCTAACGCAGAATGACCTCGGGTTCTTCTTCCTCGGGCATTTCTTCGGGATCGACGGGTTCGGTGGGTTCGGCGGCGGGCGCTCCCAGCATCTG
>PUMX01000452.1 GCA_003552485.1 Candidatus Hydrogenedentota bacterium | reverse complement strand
CGGCGTGATGCTGGTGTTGGCGGGCGTTTTCGGCGCGGTAAGCGGCGCGTTAGGCGCATATGTGAGCTATCTTGGCCCCGGCATGCCCACGGGGCCGTGGATGGTAGTCGCGGTATCGTTGATCTTTGGCGTGTCGGTGTTCTTTGCGCCCGGCCAGGGTATCATGGCCCGCATATGGCGCGCCCAGCGGCGGCGCCGCATCATAGCCGAGGAGAATGTATTGCGCACGCTGTATCTCCTTGGCGAACGCTATCAAGACTGGGGCAAGGCTCATGCGCCCGCCGATCTACTTCAATACCGCGCCATGACCGCGCCGAAGTTGATGCACGTGCTCGGACGCCTCGAACGCCATGGGTTTGTGTGCGAACCCGAGAAAGGCGTATTCGCGCTCACTGATTCCGGCGTTCAACGGGCCCAACAGCTCACCCGGCTTCATCGGCTTTGGGAGGTGTATCTCACGGAGGAGTTGGATATCGCGCCGGATCACGTGCATGCGGACGCCGAAGAGGTCGAGCACCTTCTTACGCCCGAGTTAGAAGCGCAGATCAGTGAGACACTCGCGCAGCCTGAGCGCGACCCGCACTCCCGAGCGATCCCGGAAGGCGGCGCCGGGCCCCCAGACGCCATGGGAGGCCAGTGATGACCCACGGGATGTGGATTGTCGCGATTGGAAGCCTCGTTGGCGTAGCCTGCGCGCTCGTGGGATGCTTTTTGATTCTACGCCGTCTGGCCATGCTCGGCGACGCTATCAGTCATTCGGTGCTGCCGGGCATTGTCATCGCCTTTATGCTGACAGGCAGCCGGAATACTCTGCCCATGCTAATCGGGGCTGGAGCGCTCGGCGTATTAACCGCCTTTATCACTGATGCGCTGAACCGGCATGGGCGCCTGCAATCCGATGCGGCCATCGGCGTGACATTCACATGGCTATTCGCCATAGGCGTGATTCTGGTCAGCTTGTACACTGACTACATCGATCTGGACGTGGATTGCGTGCTGCACGGAGAAATCCTATTTGCGCCTTTTGACACATGGGAATGGGGTGGGCGCGATTTGGGTCCGCGCGCCTTCTGGATGCTGGCCGGGATCTCAATTATCAATGTGTTGTTCGTGACGCTCGGTTACAAACAGCTCAAGCTGTGCGCCTTTGATGCGGGTCTGGCCGCCACCATAGGCATTAACGTGACGCTGTGGCATTACGTGCTCATGGGCCTGGTGTCCATTACGACCGTCGGAGCGTTTGAAAGCGTTGGCGCGATACTCGTGGTCGCGTTTCTCATTGTCCCGCCCAACGCAGCCTATCTACTTACGGACCGTCTGGCCATCATGATCCTCCTTGCTTGTCTGATTGGCGTTGCGAGCGCGATTGGCGGTTACGCCATGGCGTACGCGCTTGACAGCTCCATCGCGGCCGCCATGGCTGTTGTCAGCGGACTCTGCTTCATTCTGGCGGCGTTGCTATCTCCTTCGCATGGGCTCCTCGGTCACCTTCTCCGCGGCCGCCGGATATCGGCGCCGGATCAGGCGTTCGATTCGCCTTCGCCGAGTGGCGACGCCCTCGCCCCTTAGTCCAGTGAACGCCTGAAAAACGATTCGTGGAACACGTGGACTCACATTGCGTATTAAGTCATAATATGAGGTAGCGTTAGCCGTCGATCGACGGCTTTTCTCGCGCCGCGGGAAAGCAGCGCCCGGCGGACTCGCAGACGAGAAGAGGCTCCATGACCCCAACCGCCGGCAAACGGCAAGAACAGCGACAAGTAGAGGCCCCCAATGAAACTGCAGTATATCCCGTTATGTGTAGCGGCGTTAGCCGCTGTTTCCATCTTTGCCGGCGCCTCGGCATCGGCATCGGAAACGGTCCTTGAGGAAGTCTCGGCCGACCTGCGCAATCAGGTCGAATCCGTGGTGGAAACAGTCAAGCCCGCGCTGGTTCGCATCCAGGTCGTGACCATGCGCTACCGCGACGGGCGAGTCCAACGGCACTCGAGCTTCGGCAGCGGCGTTATCGTGTCGAAGGAGGGCCACATCGTAACCAACCATCATGTGGCGGCGCACGCGAGCCATATCAAGTGCACGTTGACCACCAAGGAGGAAATCGAAGCCGAATTGGTGGGCACGGATGCGCTCACGGACATGGCCGTGCTCAAGCTAGAGAATGACGGCAGCCGCGAGTTTCCAACCGCCGAGTGGGGTGATTCCGAGGCTATCGAGGTGGGTGACTATGTACTGGCCATGGGCAGCCCTATGGCGTTATCACAATCAGTCACCAAGGGAATTATTAGCAACACGGAAATGATCATGCCCCAACAGATGCGCGGTCGCGGCGCCCTGAGACTCGATGGCGAGGACGTAGGTTCGTTGGTGCGTTGGATTGGCCACGATGCCGCGATCTTTCCGGGAAACTCGGGCGGCCCTTTGGTCAACCTGGAAGGCGAGATCATTGGAATCAACGAGATTCAGATGAGCTTGGGCGGCGCCATCCCGGCTAATCTGGCGCAGCAGGTGGCCCAAGAACTCATCGAAGACGGTGAAGTACGGCGCAGCTGGCTGGGCATTCAAGTCCAACCGTTGCTTCGCCACTGGGATCATGATCGTGGCGTGCTGATAGGCGGCGTACTCGACGGCGGACCCGCGCAACAGGCTGGTATTGAGGCGGGCGATCTGATCGTTGAACTCGCCGGCGAGGAGACTGAGGTTCGATTCCACGAGGAATTGCCGCTCTTTAACCAGCTCGTCGCCGATTTGCCGATTGGTGAAGAGGTGGACGTAGTCATTCTCCGGGATGGAGAAGAGAAGACGCTCACCGTGGTTACGGAAAAACGCGAGCCTGTCTCCCCGGACCAACACGAGTTACGCAATTGGGGCATGACAGTGCGCAACGTAAGCCTAATCATGGCCAAGGAGCGGCGGCGCGACAATCAAGACGGTGTATACGTCACGTCATTGCGTTCAGGCGGCCCCGTCGGTGAAGCCCAGCCATCCTTGCGGGATAGCGACATTATTACGCGCGTCAATGGCGTCACAATCAGCGGCGTAGAGGAGCTACAAAGCGTGACGGAGCTTATTGTGGAAGATGCCGAGGAACCCGTGCCTACGCTGGTGACTTTTGACCGGCGCGGTGAAGAGCATATTACCGTCGTAAAGGTAGGCATGCGGGAGATCGATCAGCCCGGCCGCCAAGTGCGCCGCGCATGGTTGCCCGTCGAGACGCAGGTGATCACGCGCGATATCGCCGAGCAGATGGACCGCGAAGATCTCCGCGGTTTCCGCGTCACCCGCGTGTTCCCGGGAACGGCGGCCGAGGAAAGTGATCTGCGTGTCGGCGATTTCATCCTGGCCGTGGATGACATGAGCATGGAGGCAAGTCGGCCCGAGGACTACGAAGAACTAGCGGCGACCATTCGCCAATATCGCGCCGACACCGAGGCTGAGCTTACGGTATTGCGTGATGACGAGGAGATTACGGTATCCATCACACTGCCTTTGGCGCCGAAACCGCCCCGGGAGATGTTACGTTACGAAAACGTTGATTTTGAGTTGACCGTGCGCGATTTGGCCTTTATGGACCGCATGGAGAAACAATGGGATGATGACGTCGAAGGCGTGCTCGTGGACGACGTGAGTTCGGGCGGCTGGGCCGACCTTGGCGGCATCGAGTCGGGCGACCTCATTATGCGTGTGGAAGATCATGAAGTAAGCGATGTGGAATCCATGCAAGAGGTGATGGACCTGTTGACAAGTGAAGAGCCAGACGCCGTAGTAATCAAAGTGCTTCGGGACATCTACACCCGGTTCATCGAAATCGAGCCGCGGTGGGACGAGACCGTTTAGTGAGTAACCAGCAGACGCTGAACAGAAGGAAATCAAGCGCGATGTCATATAGAAACGCAACGGTCGCACTATGCCTCACAATTGCGCTCAGCGCCCTGAGCGCCACCGCTTCGGCGGATCCTGTCGCCGAAGCGGGCCGTCAACTGCTTGACACGAATAAGGAAGCGGTGGTGACGGTCAGGCTGGTAGTGCGTGAACAGCTCACAATGCAGGGCCGCAGCGGCGAAGCGACGGAAAGCACCTCGGAAGTAACAGGTACGGTAATCAGTCCGGATGGCGTCACCGTCCTGTCATTGAGCGAAACCGATCCGGGCGCGCTCTTTAACATGATGGGAATGGGAATGGAAGGCGTTTCCATCGACAGCGAAGTGACCGATGTCCAACTCATTCAGCTCGATGGCGCCGAAACGCCAGCACAGCTGATTCTGCGGGATCAGGATTTTGATCTGGCTTTCGTCCGGCCAACCGAACAGCCGGAATCCGATTGGCCGTACATCGACCTGGATCAAGATGGGAGTCCCGAATTGCTCGACCAGGCGATTATGCTCAACCGGTTGGGCCGGGTAGCAGGCCGCAATCATTCGGCCGGCGTCATTCGGATCGAATCGATCGTGGAACGGCCACGGCAATTCTACATACCCAGCCGGGGTGAAACCGGCGCCAGTCTGGGCTCGCCCGTGTTTACGCTCGAGGGTGACATCGTCGGCATCATGGTCTTACGCGCCATCCGGGGAACGGGAGGGGGAGTAAGCCGGATGCTTCGTTCCGGCGATACGATGACGCCTATTGTTCTCCCCGCCATCGACATTCGCGAGGCGGTTGAACAAGCGCCAGAACGCGATGAGGTAGACGATCCCGACAAGCCCGTGCTCGATCTCGAAGACGACGAGGCTGAAGACGAGGCGGACGACAGCCAATAGATATCGCCCCCAAAATGTGCCTGTATCCAGCGCGGCGGACGAGTCTCCGGGATTCGTCCGCCGCCTCGTCTTTGCTTAGGCGCTCGCAGCGCTTTTGCGGAGCGGCGGCGAGACTCGTACAATAAGACGCTCCTTCCGCATTGACCGATAATGGCGGCATGTGAGGAACGCCAAATGCCGGGAGCTCTTCGACATGAAGACCCGCCGAAACGAAACGGGGATCTATGAGCGCGCGAGATGAATCCAATCAGCTTTCCGGCCATACGGCGCTGATCACCGGCGGCGCTCAACGCATCGGCAAAGCCGTGACCCAGGCGCTTGCCCAAGCAGGCGCGGACGTTGTCATTCACTACAATCAATCGGCCGCGGCTGCCGAATCGCTAGCGAACGACATTCGTGGCGCCGGCGGCCAGGCGTGGAGTGTCGGCGGCGACCTCAGCGATTCCAGCAGCGTGCCCGCACTCTTCGAGACCGCTGTTGCAAAGGCTGGTCCCATTTCGATACTGATTAATAATGCGTCGATTTTCCCGGCCTCCCGACTGACCAGCTTTTCGCCGAAGCAACTTCAGGAGAACATCAACGTCAACGCGCTGGCGCCTCTTCTCCTAAGCCGCGCAATGGCGAATCAGAAATTACCCGGCCACATCGTGAATTTTTTGGACACGAGGGTGGTTTCTTACGATGCGGAGCACGCCGCATACCACATCAGCAAGCGCATGCTGCATACTTTAACGCGCATGATGGCTCTCGAATTTGCGCCGCGAATCCGAGTTAATGCGGTAGCGCCGGGTGTCATATTGCCGCCGCCGGGGAAAGACGAAGCATACTTGAACGAATTGGCCAAGACCAACCCTCTGCAAACCGTCGGGGCGCTGGACGACATTGCGAGTTCGGTTTTGTTCTTGATCCGGACCGGCTTCATCACGGGGCAGATCATCTATGTGGACGGCGGGCGGCACATGAGAGGAGCCACCTATGGATGATGACGTTGCGCGGGATACAATTCGTATCCATGATCTGCACATCCGTTGTATCGTGGGCGTCTATCCCGAGGAACGCGAGAAGAAGCAGGACGTGATCATTAATGTCACGCTATATGCGGATTTGCGGAAGGCGAGCGAGAGCGACCGGATCGAGGACACTCTCGACTATAAGGCGGTAAAGAAGGCGATCTTTCAACTGGCGGAGCAATCCTCGTTCTTTCTCATTGAACGGCTGGCGGGCGCGGTGGCGGAAACGTGTTTGACCTGGCCCATAGTGCAGGGCGTGACCGTTACAATCGATAAACCTGGCGCCCTGCGGTTCGCCCGCAGCGTGTCCGTATCCATCACCCGGAACAAAAGAGGCAACGAGGAAGAGGTTTCCGAATAGGCGTGGGAGAAGTCAAGGCTTATATTGCGATTGGTTCAAACATTGATCCGCAAGAGAACGTGGGAAGAGCGCTCGAAATTCTTAACGCTGAGGCGCCCATTTTCGCGCTTTCGACGTTCTATTGGTCGCCGCCGGTCGGACACCAGCAACATGAACAGCCGCCGTTCCTTAATGGCGTGTGCGGCATTGTCAGCGCATTCGACGCCAGGAATCTCAAGTTCCGCGTGTTGCGTTCTATCGAACGCAGGTTAGGCCGAGTGCGTGGAGCCGACAAATACGCGGCGCGTCCCATTGACCTGGATATCGCGATGTTCGGTGATATGCTCATTGATGAACCAGACCTGCACGCGCCGGACCCTGACATAGCAACCCGCCCTTTTCTGGCGGTTCCCTTGTACGAATTGATTCCAGAAGGCGTCTTGCCGGATAGCGGGGCGTCACTGGCTAGCATTGTCAACCAGATGGACACCAGTATGCTAAGCGCAGACGAGGCGCTAACGCTTCGGCTGAACGAGAGGTTCATCTCATGAACAACGAACGCATTGCCGCCCTCGTCCGGCAACTGTTGGCGGAAATTGGCGAAGACCCCGACCGCGAAGGACTCGAAGGCACTCCGATGCGCGTGGCGCAGGCTTACGAGTATCTGACCTCAGGTTATCGCGAAGACCCCGAGGAAATCATTAACGGCGCCGTCTTCGAGTCTTGCTCGAACAACATGATCATCTGCCGGGATATCGAATTGTACAGCTTGTGCGAGCATCACATGCTCCCGTTTTACGGACGGTGTCATGTCGGGTACATCGCGCGGAAAAAAGTCCTTGGGTTGAGCAAATTGGCCCGGCTCGCCGACTGTTACGCCCGGCGGCTTCAGATACAGGAACGCCTTACCGCGCAGATCGCCGAGGCCATCATGCAAGCCACGGAGGCCGAAGGGGTGGGCGTAGTGATGGAATGCCGCCACCTGTGCATGATGATGCGGGGCGTCGCCAAGCAAAATTCAATCATGACCACATCCTCCGTGTTGGGGAGTTTTCACGACGAGGAAGCGACGAGGATGGAGTTCCTCGACCTCATCGGGCGAGAAGTCCGTTAGCGACCGTTCGCATGGACCGGTGTAAACGCCGGGAAACCTAGGAAATTCTCGAAGCGAAAAGGAAGATTGGGTTGACTTTTCGGCGATACATGAGTTAATTAGTCGGCAAAATAAGGATTACCGCGGCTGTTTGCCGTGTTTTCTAGATTAACAGGGGCGCCTGCTGGACGCCCCTGTAAGCAATACGGCTAGTCCGTAGCGCGCTCGGCCACACAAGAGAGGAACTCATGCACAAGGAACCTATACATCGTGATCAACAAGAGCTGACGAAATCGGAGCAGCTCAAAATAGATAGTAACGGACTCTACGGCGCGATTGCGCAGGAACTGGGCGACCCATCGCCGAGTTTTAGCGACGGGACGTCGAAGTTGCTCAAACACCACGGGGCTTATCAGCAGGACGACCGGGACACGCGCACCGAACGCAAGAAGCAGGGTCTGGACCGCGATTACACGATGATGGTGCGGACCAAGTTTCCTGCTGGCCACCTGACGGCTGAGCAGTACTTGGTCTGTGACGATTTGGCCACCAAGTACGGCCAGAATGACATGCGGGTGACGTCGCGCCAGGACTTCCAGTTTCACGGCGTCATCAAGCACAATTTCCGTGCGTTGCTCCACGACCTGAACCACCTCGCGGAAATCACCACGATGGGCGCCTGTGGAGACGTGGTGCGCAATACCATCGCAGCGCCAGTTTCCGATATCGACCCGCGCTTCGTGAGCGCCAGCATTGACTTGTATGGCCTGGCTAAGAAGATATCTGACCGCTTCATGCCGGCCACGCCCAGCTATTACGATCTGTGGATTGACGATGAGAAGGCTCGAATCAACGAAGACGGGACCGTCACGTACCTAGCCGACTTGGGCGCTGACCCCTTTGACGATCCGCTTTATGGCAAGCAATACCTGCCGCGCAAGTTCAAGATCGGCTTGGGCACGGATTTCGACAACTCCATAGACCTCTACACCAACGATATCGGCATCATGGCCGTTACCGCGGAGGGTGCGCTACTGGGGTATGAGATCCTCGTGGGCGGCGGCCTTGGTTACACGCACAAAAAGCCGAAAACCTACGCGCGGCTGGCCACCCCGTTAGCCTTCGTGCCGGAGGAAGATATTCTTCCGCTTGTCGAGGCCATTGTGAAGGTTCAACGGGATTACGGCGATCGTGAGGACCGCCGTCACGCGCGCCTGAAGTACCTTGTAGACGACTGCGGCATAGAGAAACTCCGCGAACTGATCTCCGATTATGCCGGCCGCCAATTCCCCGCGCCGAAAAACGCCGAACCGACAGCGCAACCGGACTACCTAGGTTGGCATAAGCAGGCGCAAAACAGCCTGAACTACGTGGGTGTGTGGATCGAAAACGGGCGCATCCGCGACTTTCCCGGCGCTATCCAGTTTAAGAGCGGATTGCGCGCGATAGTCGAGCGGTTCCGGCCATCTGTGCGACTGACAGCCCACCACAACGCCATACTAGCCAATATTCGAGACGAGGACGTCCAGGCGGTTCAGGCGATGCTCGATGAGTATGGCATTCCTACCAACCAAGGCATATCCCAACTGCGCCGCCTCGAGATGGCGTGTCCCGCGCTACCTCTATGCGGCCTGGCGATGTCAGAGGCTGAACGGGCCATGCCCGGCGTCATTCACAGCCTTGAAGAAGCTGGCCATGGGGATGCGGATGTAATCATTCGAATGAGCGGTTGTCCCAATAACTGCTCTCGGCCACGCAGCGCCGAAATCGGGATCGTCGGCAACGGCCCGGACCGCTACCACCTCCATGTAGGCGGCGATTACATGGGACGACGCCTGTGCGAACCACTCATGGAAAACATCGGAACCGATCAGCTCGCGACAGTCATCTCGCATTTGCTGGGCGCATGGAAGGAAGAGCGCCAGCATGACGAACGCTTCGGCGACTGGGCGCATCGCCTGGGTATGGAAGCGCTGCTCAACCGTATCGAGACGGACGCGTAACAGTAAGCGTGAAGCCGCCCGAGCCGATAATGCTTGAAAGTGAGAAGAACCATGACGATTACTGAGAACCGCGCACTCGTTGACGCGTTGAACGAGATGGGTCCGGAGGAGTTACTCCAATGGGCTTACGAACAACATGGAGATCGCGCCGGCATTGTGACCAGCTTCCAGGACACGGGCTGCGTCATGATTGACATGGCCCACCAAGTCGCGCCGGACCTGCGCGTACTGACGGTGGACACCCTTCGGCTCCATACGGAAACCTACGGCGCGATAGAGGCGATCGAACAGCGGTACGGCATTGCCGTCGAACGCTTCACCCCGGATCCCAAGGCCGTGAGCCATATGGTGCAGCAACATGGGGAGTACCTCTTCTTTGACAGCAAGGCAAAACAAGAGTTTTGTTGCCACGTCCGCAAGGTTGAGCCAAACCAACGCGCTTTGGCCACTTTGGACGTATGGATCACGGGTCTGCGTCAGGACCAGTCTGATTTTAGGAAAGCGACGCCAAAAGCAAGCTACGTTCAGCAGGAAGGGCGGCCGTTAATCAAGCTGGCGCCGCTCGCCGACTGGAGCGAAGAGGATGTCTGGCGCTATATCCGCGAAAACAACGTCCCGTACAACCCACTATATGATCAGGGTTACACGAGTATCGGGTGCGTCATATGCACTACACCCACGTTACCGGGGGAAGACAAGCGAGCCGGCCGGTGGCGTTGGTTCAACGCTTTGGAAAAGGACGCCAAAGAATGCGGGATCCACATTCATGGGAGCGGAATATAGTTCGTTGCTCACTCACCACCGGCTGCCCGCGCCGGCCTCGGGCAGCCGGTTTGTATCACTCCCGTGCCGAAAGGTATCCTCTCTCTTCCGAATGACATCGCCGCGCTCCCGGCGCGGCGCCAGACCCTTCGATATTGGCACGCCTTCGAGAAGGACTTTTTCCCGACGTGGAGCAGACGCAACAGCTTGGGCAGGAGGCCCTTGTCCGATTCACCCCCGGCGCAGTTGAAGCGATGACCCGGGAGATTGAGGCCACGGGCGGGCGTGAGGTCTTTTTCGCAGGTAAGCTGGACACAGACAAGCGGGTGGGCGAGGTCCGGGTATGCGCACGGGGTCACGAAGGCGGCGTGCCAGCGCTGCAGGAGACTGTGAAGGCCGGGGAAGTGGTCATTCACAATCACCCGTCGGGACATATCGCTCCGTCTGAGGCTGACCTGCGCGTAGCCGCGCTGTTCGGGTTTCACGGCCACGGCGTGTATATTGTGGATAATGCCGTCAGCCGCGTCTACGTAGTGGTCGAACCATTCGCCGACACACCCAAGACCCACCTTGATCCCGGCGCTCTTGCCGACTGCTTCGCACCCAATGGCCCGCTGGCCCGCGTGCTCCCGGGCTATGAAACGCGTCCGCAGCAAGTGCGGATGATGGAGGCCGTAGCCGAGGCGTTTAACCACGACAGCTTGGCCGTCATCGAGGCGCCCACTGGCGTGGGAAAGACAATGGCCTATCTGTTGCCCGCGGTGCTGTGGGCTGTCCGTAACAAAGAGCGCGTGGTTATCAGCACGAACACCATCAACTTGCAGGAACAACTTATCCACAAGGACATCCCGCTCCTGCGCAACGTCATTGACGAACCCTTCAACGCGGTGCTGGTTAAAGGGAAAGGCAACTACCTGTGCCTACGCAAGCTCCAGGCCGCCCACAGCGAGGCCACCTTGTTCGAGGACGAGGACGCCCGTCAATCGCTGGACGCCATCGAAGAATGGTCCCGCCGCACCGAGGACGGCAGTCTGGCGGACCTGCCATTTGTTCCGCCACGGGAGGTATGGAACCGCGTGTGCTCGGAAGCCGACACATGCAGCTACGCCCATTGCCCTTCTCCACGGCGCTGTTTTGTAGGCCGGGCGCGCCGGGACATGGCCAAAGCCGAGATCCTCGTGGTTAATCATCACATGCTCTTCTCGGACCTCGCCATTAAGAAAGAAATCGGCAACTTCTCCTCCCTTGCCGTGTTGCCATCTTACAGCCGCCTCATACTTGACGAGGCCCATAACATTGAAGACGCAGCCACGGACTATTTCGGCGCGTCGGTCACCCGCCTTGGCGCCATCGCCTTGCTCGGGCGTTTCGTGCGCGCCGAACGCAATCAAGAGCGAGGCCTGCTTCCCTTTATAAAGCATCAACTGGCGCGGGAAAGCGGCTGGCTCTCGTCCGAGAAGATTGATCCCATTCTGGACATCGTCGATAACGAGGCCCTTCCGGCGCTGGCCGCGGCCCGGGAAGCGCTTCTGGCTGCCTTCAAGGCGTTAGGTTCACACGTGGGCGAGCACTGCAAACAGGTGGGCCGGGAAATCCGCTGGCGCCTGACGGACGAGGCGCTGCAGCACCCCAGCCTTCGTGAGATTCACCACGTCTACGTGGTTCCCGCTTGCGAAGAACTCAGCCGATGCGCGGAAGCAGGCCAACGACTGGTTAAGCATATGCGGCGGTTGCCTATCCCCGCTGGCGATGAGGAGGAACCGCTCCTGTCGAGCGAGCGTTTGCAGTTGGAGGCGTATACCGACCGTCTGAACAGGCTTGCCGCGAACTTCATGGCCATGACAAGCCACCACGTGGAAAGCAACACGGTGCGCTGGGCCGAGATCGACGCGGAAAACGAACACGTGCTCCGGTTAGCGCGCTGTCCGCTCGAGGTCGGGCCGAATCTGGCTGAATGGGTCTATGACAACCTGGCTTCTGTCGTGATGACTTCGGCGACGCTGACGGTAAAGAACAACTTCTCATTCTTTCGCCAACGGACTGGTGTCGATCGCGTGCAGGATCGTCCGACGGAAGAGGTTATGCTGGAGTCGCCGTTCGACTTCGAGAACCAGGCGCTCCTGGGCTTGCCAAACGACTTGCCTCGCCCCGACGCGCCCGGCTTCCTCGATGCGAGCACGAAGGCCATGGGCGAAGTGGCGCAGATCACAGGCGGCGGCGTGTTCGTTCTGTTTACATCGTACTATGCGCTGGACTACGCTTATAAGAAACTTGAAAAGCAGTTGCGGGCGAACGGCATGCAGCCAATGCGACAAGGGGCGCAAAACCGCACGCATTTGCTCGACAAGTTCCGCGCGAACAAGGGCAGTGTGCTGTTCGCAACGCACAGTTTTTGGGAAGGCGTGGACGTTGCCGGCAAAGCTTTGCAGTGTGTTATACTCCCGAAACTCCCATTCCGCGTTCCAACAGAGCCGGTGTTTGAAGCCCGTGTCGAAGCCATTGAAGCCCAAGGGGGCAATTCCTTCATGGAATACACGGCGCCACAGGCGGTCATCCGGTTCCGCCAAGGCTTTGGCCGGCTGATCCGGCGCCGGGACGATCGAGGCGCCATCGTCGTGCTCGACAGCCGCATCGTCACCCGGCATTACGGCAGGATGTTTCTGGAGTCCTTGCCAGGCGTCCGCGCGGTTCGGGGATCGACCGCCGCCGTCATGGCGGCCTTAAACCGCTTCTTCAACCAAACAGAGGACTGACCCTTCGATGGATCAGAATATTCGGGTCGACATTTCCCGCGCGAAATCAAGCGCTGTCACGCCGGATCATGGAATCAGCACACAGGAGCTTAACGATATCAGCCATCGGGTCGCGGAGCTGCACAAGGTGCTGGCTCAGGAGCGCGCCGACGGCGTGTACGGATTCTACGATCTCTACCAGCAACGGAACGTCATTGAAGACGTCCAGAACACCGCCGCCGATTTTCTTGAGCGGGGTTATGACAACCTCGTTATCCTGGGCATCGGCGGGTCGGCCCTGGGCGCGCGCGCGCTAGCGACCGCCCTGCTGCCGCCCCACTATAATCTGACCACGAGACGCGCCCGTCATGGACATCCGCGCCTGTTCGTGATGGATAATATTGACCCCATCACCTTCCGCCAGATGATGCGGCTGTGCGCACCGGGAAAGACGCTTTACAACGTCATCAGCAAGTCCGGCGGCACGGCCGAAACCATGGCGCAACTGATGATCGTCATGCAGGCGATCGAGAAGAAAGTGGGGGAAGACAGCATTCGGGATCACGTGGTGGTGACCACGAACCCGCGCGGCGAAGACGCGCCCAAGAGTCTGCTTCATCCCGTCGCCGACAAGTATGGTCTCAAGGAGTTCACCATCCCGCTTAACGTCGGCGGCCGTTTCTCGGTATTCTCTCCCGTCGGACTGTTCCCAGCGGCTATGCTTGGCATGGACATTGAAGGGCTTATCGAGGGTTGCGCAGTCATGGATGAACGGTGCAGCCATTCTGATATGGAAACGAATCCGGCGTATCTTCGGGCCGCGGTTCACTATTTGGCCGATACCCTCAAGGATAAGAAGATTTCGGTCTTCATGCCCTACGCCGACAGTTTGGCGGACGTCGCCGATTGGTATCGGCAGCTTTGGGCCGAGAGCCTCGGCAAACGCTATACCTATGGCGGCGACGAAGTATTCGCAGGGCAGACCCCCGTGAAGGCGCTTGGCGCAACGGACCAGCATTCGCAGATCCAACTATATCGTGAAGGTCCCAACGATAAGCTCATCAACATTATCGAGGTGAGGCGTTTCGATCGAAGCCTGCGTATCCCAGACACGCTCAGCGAACTGACGGAGCTCGATTATCTGCGCAACAAGAGCATGAACCGGTTGATGACCGCCGAACTCAAGGGCACGATGGACGCCTTAAAGACAAGCCACCGGCCCACCATACGCGTGCAGTTGCCCGTGGTTAACGCACACACCGTCGCCCAGCTTCTGTACATGCTCGAGGTCGAGACGGCCATGGCGGGGCGCCTGTATAACATAAACGCCTTTGACCAGCCGGGCGTTGAAGAGGGCAAGCAGATAGCCCGCGCCATCATGGGAGGCAACGGGTGAACACGCCCACCGCCTACTTTCCGGAATTCGGTGGACGGGGTGACACGTTGGGCGCGCGCCGGACACGGCGGGCGTTCCAGTTGTGCGTGGCCTCATGCGTGATATTCACCGGCTTGCTGTGGTTTTCCGAAAACTATCTTCGCCACGATCGCGCCGAAGTCCTATACCAGCGCGCAGTGACCCTTGATGCCCCCTCCGCGCGTGTTCTGCTGCGTCAGGCGGTCGAACTGGATCAGGCGCAATCCGCTTATCCCGACGCGCGTTATCTCGAAGCGCTGGCCGAACGCGTGGAACACGACGAGGTTCTGACTTATCTCGAAGAAGCGTACAGCCATGACTCGCGCAACCCAACGTTGGCGATTCGGTACGGCTGCGCGCTGCTGCGGCGCGCGCAAGCTTCGGAAGCGCGAGACCGGTTCCGGGAAGCCGCGCAGCACGCGCCGCAAAACGCTTTGCCCCTGTACCTTGAAGCCGCGGCCACGCCTTGGCTCGAGAACGGCGGGGAGGACCGTCTCACCGAGTCGCTGGCGCTGGTTGCCAAGGCCAACGGCGGTGGACATCCCGTCGTGTTTCCTCAGCCCTCCTGGCCCGAGGATCTCCCCCGCACGGGATGGTGGTACGCCGAATTGCGGAAACAGGCGATTCGGGAGTCATGCGAATTGCTCATCCAGTACACCATGCGTGTGACAGCGGACGCACGGCGAGCCCTCGAATCGGGACAAGTTCATAACTGGGATACATGGCTGAAGACACTCGAAACCAAGGGCATGCGCATAGCCAGCGCGCCGCAGGGCGGCGTCGCCGCTGCGCGATGCGGCTTGCTGATCCAAGAGTCAGCCATTCACCACCGCCGCCGAATCGCGGAGGCGGATGAGCGCGACGTGGAAGCGCTGAATCAGAAGCTCGCCAATATAGAGGAAGCCCGAGCGGAATTAGCCGCCTTCGAGGCTGAACTGGAACCGCGCGTCGCAAGCATGTTGGCGAATCGGCAACTTCCAATGCGGGTAGCCGGCTATTCGCTGGCCGCACTGTTTGTGGTATTTGTAGGCGCTGCGACGGCGGGACGGGCGGTTCGTGTGACTCGCAACCAATGGACCATTACGCACAGTCTGCCCGGCATTGCGATTCCGCTTGCCACGGGTGTAGCGCTGTTTGCCACACTGATGGCCATGTCGGTGCTCACCCGCTGGCCCCAAGGCGGCGGGGAAGCCGCCGTCTTCACTCAGTACGTCTGGGCCCTCATTCTGATTGCGGCCTCAGTTTTCGGCGTCGTTTATCCCGGCTTGCTCTTGCCTTCAGCCCAGGAGGCGGCCAGCCGGCGCATGAACGACATTCCGTTAAGCGCTGATGAAACACTCGCCGCAGCGAGGACGTGCAGACGTCAGGCCTGTGTTGGGCTGGCGCGCCGGTATTATGGACTGCTTTTGGGCGCAACGCTGTGCGGGGTCTGCATGTGGATTGTCGGCCACCGGATTCTAACTCAACTGTATCCATGGGACCTGCGGCTCATGAGGACAGGGCTCTCCATGGAGGAATTTGCGTTGGTTGAGCAGATGCTCAGTCGCCTGCTGTAGCGTCCGCGAATACGGTAAGGGTGGAGCGATTTCGCAGTGTTCTCATCTGCGCAAGGCAAATGATGGGGCCGGGGAGCGGCGGCCTTGAACCGGCGTTGACACGCCCCTATGAGGGCGGCTATAATCCTCTCATAATGTAAGTATTCTAAGAAAATGGGTCGGATAAACCATTCAATCGGCATGGCCCTGCGATTGTTAACGTAAGGAGTGTTACCGTGAGCGAAAATGACCAGAAAGCCTACACCACATTTGAAGCAGCCAAGATCTGCCATGTAACCCATCACAGTATCAAGAACTGGATTAAGCAAGGCCTGATCAAGGCTTCGCGCACGCCGGGCGGTCATTACCGGATTCTTCAGTCTGATCTCGACAGTTTCCGGAAGAACTTCGACATGTTCCCGCGCGAGCACGAACCCGAGAAGAAGCGGATCATGATTGTGGACGACGATCCCGACGCGCTGGCCATGATGGAGAAGATTCTGAGCGCAGAAGGTTTCGAACTCATCAAGGTCAGCAACGCCACAGAAGTGGGGCTAAAAGCCGCTCAGATGACCCCGGATCTAATTCTTCTGGACTTTCTCATGCCGGAACTGAACGGGTTCGACGTGTGCCGGGTGTTGCGCCAGAGCGAGCTGACGAAGAACACCCCCATTATGGCGGTAACGTGCCTCACAAAGGAGCAGGACATCGAGCGGATTTTTGAATGCGGCGCGGACGAATATCTGGCCAAGCCTTTCAAAGTCGACCAGTTGCTCGAAAAGGTCAACGAACTGCTCAAACGTGGCCGCGTAGCCGCCAGCGAATCCTGACCAAGAGGAGGGGCATGCCTACGACGCGCCCTAAGCGGGGAATCGAACGGAAGATTCTGACGTCTATTCTATGGGTGGGCATCCTGCCCATTGCGTTGGCGCTGATCGGCGGTTATACGACGCTTCGGGCCACCCAGCGCAATGACGTCATGGAGGATCTTGCCGTCTCCGCGCAAAAAATGGCGGAAGGCCTGCGGTTTGCGGCGAATACGCGCCTGGAAGGCCTTCAACGATTGGCGGCGGAGCCCCGTATCGTTGACGCGTTGCGGCCGGTCGAGGGTGGTCTTACCAAGGTGCAGACAAGCTCGGAGCACCGGGAAGAGCTAACTAGCTGGCTTGAACGCATGGCGCACACCTCCGTCGAGCCGGTTGCAACTGTCACCCTGTATGACAGCGAGGGGCAACTGCTTCTCACAACAGGGGATCCCGAGCATACTATCGAGGATCCCAGTACATGGGCGGAGCGCGTAGACGGGCCACGCTTTATCAGACTGGATCATCCACATGACGCGCCCGGCGGACATATGGCGGAAAGCTGGGCGCCCGTCATGCTTCCAGGGACATCGGTTACACTCGGGTATGTCGCGAAAGTGGGCGAGGTGGAAGATCTTATCGCGTTCGTTTTCGGTCCAGCAGACGCGCCAGGAGCCCGCCGCCCGCCACGCAAGAACCATCATCAATTGATTGTTAGGTTGCGCGACGACCGATTAATGGCATTGGAACGGGACGAAACCAACGGCGCACCAACCCACGTGATACGTTCCATCGATCCACGGCTTGGCGAGTTGATCCGCGATCCCGAGACAGCCGATCACGCGGTGCGCCTCATTCCGGGCTATCAGGCCGAAGACACCACACAAGACGCTTTTGTGGGTTATCATTACGTCTCGAACGACCGCGACTACTACATCGTCGTATACCGCCCCGCGTCCGTAGTGTTCTCAGCGCTGGACCGCGGCGCTGTGATCGCCGGCTTGGGAGCCGCTCTCATCGTCGCCTTTCTGTGTATCCAGGCGTACCGCAACGTGCACAATAACATAGTGCGGCCGGTTTCCCTATTGAATGAAGGCGCCCAGATAATCGGTCAAGGCGACCTCGAACTCAAACTCAAGATTGATACGGGCGACGAGATCGAAGAGCTCGCGGATTCCTTCAACAAGATGGCGCTGGCCCTCAACCGCAATATTCGGCAATTGGAGGAATCCGAGGAGAAATACCGCAGCGTCGTCACGTCGATGCGTGATGGCATCTTTCAAACCGACGCCAACCATGGGATCACCTTTCTGAATCCGGCGGGGGCCGAAATCCTGGGCCTATCGGCCATGGAGGAAGCTCAGGCTCGCAATCTTGACGAGTTCTTCCTCGTATCCACTGATCTGCGGCGCATCGTTGAGGAACTTGACAAGAAGGGATTTGTCGAACGTACGCGCGTATGGATGAAGCGCAAGGACGGCCGCGCCATCTGTGTGGAGCTCTCCGCCAACTGCATGACCGATGAGAACAACCACACAACGGGCGTTGAAGGGATTTTTAGGGACGTCACGAAGAGCATCCGTCTTGAGCAAGAGGCGCGCGAACGCGCCGAACGGCTTAGCGCGATCAACCAGATCGCCAACGTCATCAACTCGAGCCTCGAGGCGGGCCTGCTTTACGAGAACCTGGTGGTCGAAATCAAGAAGCTTGTAGATTTCGACTACGCCGCTCTCGCCCTGCTGGATGACAGCGCCGCCTCATTCCGGGTCCGCCCACTTTGGCCGGCTCAAAGCCTAGGGCAGGAGTGGAGCGCTTCCATGGACCCTGAGGCCTCCTGTCCGGCTTGGGTTTACCAGAAGAACGACGCGCTCATCGTCGATGACTTGCACACGCCGTTTTCTCTCCATTCCAACCAGTTTCCAGAGGGAATACGCAGTTGCATCTGTGTGCCTCTGTATGCAAAGGACCGCATTATCGGCACGTTGAATCTGGGGGCGAATGAGCCGCGCGCCTACTCGAACCATGACGTAGCCGTGCTTTCCCAGGTTTCGCCGCACGTGGCCGCCGCAATTCGCAACGCCCAGCTTCTCGAAAACCTCCAGTCGTCTCTTGAAGAGGTTACCCGGGCGAGAGAGCAACTGCACCAAGCCAATGAAGAGTTGAAAACATTGGACGAGATGAAGACCAATCTTTTGTCCAACGTCTCTCATGAGTTGCGCACCCCACTTGTGGCGGTGATGGGCTACACCGACATGATGATCAACGAAAAGGTTGGTCCGATCAATGATATGCAGCAAGAGTACCTGAGGATTAGCTTGCGCAACATTGACAAACTAGTGACGCTCATCGAGAACCTGCTCGACTTCTCGCGGCTGCATCGGGGCGCGGAGACACTGTCATTCGACGAGTTTGACATCACAGATTGCGCCCGGGCCGCCTTCGAGATCGTACAACCGCTCGCTGACAGCCGCGACATCAAGTTGATCCTGAACGCGCCCGAGGAACCCGTGATTGTCGAGGGAGACAAGGGCAAAATTGGCCAAGTTTTCAATAACCTAATGTCGAACGCCGTAAAGTTTAACCGCCCGAATGGATCGGTCACCGTCGACATTCGGGAGGGCGAGCATACCATCGACGTCTCGGTAACCGACACAGGCATCGGGATTCCCTCCGATGCATGGGACAAGGTGTTTACCCGCTTCTACCAGTACGATAGCTCGTCGACGCGCAAGTATGGCGGCACCGGCATTGGCCTTTCTATCGCGCAAGACATTATGCGCCTTCACGGCAGCCGCCTCTATGTGGCAAGCACGGAAGGCGAGGGCACAACCTTCCGCTTCTCCCTGCCTCGCCAGAGCAAGCGCACCGATGAGGACGGCAATGGTCAAGCGCATGTGCCGCTTCCCATGGAGACGGAACTGCTTGTCGAGCTAGTCAGTCAAGACCGGGCTCTGGCAACCCAGGTTCGCAATTTGCTCGAGCCCGAGGGCATCGAATTGCTCAACGCCGTGAGTTCACACAACGCGTTGGCCATGGCGCACAAGCATCATCCAGACTGTTTAGTGGTGGACAGCGAGGTTAAGGAAGACACCGAAGAAGTTCTCAATGCGCTCCTGCGTGACGATATTGCCGGCGACGTGCCCGTTATCTTGCTTACCAACGATGATTCGCTGCATTCGCGGTACCGTTCCCTGGTCGCCGCGCGGGTCAAGCGAGGCTTTCGCAAGAGCTCGCTGCTCAGCAGCATCCGTTACGCGATAAGCCAAGCAGGGGCCGCTCCTAGCAATGTAGGGAGAGGCGTACTGTGCGTCGACGACGATCCGGAAATCCTCACTTTCGTCAAAAGGTGTCTCGAACCCGAGGGCTATACCGTGGAAGTTTGCGAGAGTGGGGAAGAGGCCCTTGATAAAGTGCGCACGCGGCAATATGGGCTGGTTTTACTTGATCTGGCCATGCCGGGTCTTGACGGCTGGGAAACCGCACGGCGGATTCGTTCAGACACCTCGATAACCGGCCTGCGGATTTACGTAATTACCGCTAAACCCATCGAGAACGACAAGGCGTTGCTGGAAGAAATCGGCATCGACGGATATCTCATGAAGCCATTTCGTCCCGATGATCTGGTTGAGGCCGTGCGGGGCCTCGAACCCCAGCAAGCTTCGGAAGAGATCTGACCCGTGCCCTCTCACCAGCCCAAGGCTGTCGCGGGACGGCCTTTCCTGTCCATATGGCGCTACGCGATTCCCTACTGGCGAGCCTATCTCACCGGCGCCGTGCTTGCCGTGGTGTATATCAGCATCAGTCTGGCCGTGCCGCTGCTCGTCAAATTCATCGTTGATCAGTTCCAAGAGGAAACAATGACGATGGAGCGGCTGTCCGGCTATTTCGCTGTTCTCGTGCTGGTCGCGCTCGTGACAGGCTTCGCCCGGTACCTTCAACGAATGCTGATGATTGGCGCTTCGCGTCAAGCGGAATATGATCTGCGGAATGACTATTTCGCTCATGTGCAGAAGCAGTCACGTAGTTTCTTCAACCGCGTGCGCACCGGCGACGTCATGGCCCGGTCCACCAACGATCTGAATTTCGTCCGGATGTTCATTGGGCCGGGCATCATGGGCACGACTGATATGATCCGATTTCCGTTCACCTTGGGATTCATGATCTACCTCAGCCCTTGGCTGACTTCGGTTGCGCTAATCCCGCTCCCATTGGTTTCGTTGATAGTCTATGGCTTCGTGATGTACATGCATTACCAATCCAAACGGGTTCAAGAGCAATTCTCGACTGTTACGGCAGTGGCGCAGGAGAATCTGGCGGGCGCCCGCGTTGTCAAAGCGTATGGCGTCGAAGATCGCGAATTCGATGCGTTTCGCGGCGAAGCGGATCACTATATGCGCGAAAACGTGAAACTCTCGCTTGTCATGTCTATGACATGGCCGGTGATCGGCCTTTCGATCGGACTCACCATATTGCTCGTAATATGGCGGGGCGGCTTGGGCGCCATTGATGGCGCGATATCGCTGGGCGATTTCACCGCGTTCATCTTCTGCCTGGGCCTGCTTGCTTGGCCGCTGGTCGAATTCGGCTGGGTGCTCACTCTCTATCAACGGGGCGCCGTGGGGATGAACCGCATCAATGAGATACTCACGCTTGAACCGGAGATTCACGACACCTCCGAGACCCGATACGACATCACCGATATCAACGGCCGCATTGAATTTCGAGACGTCACCTTCACCTATGCTCACCGGCCCGCCTTGCAGGATGCCGCCTTTACCGTTGATCAAGGAGAAACCTTGGCCATCGTGGGGCCAACGGGGTCCGGCAAGTCTACGTTGTTGGCGCTAATCGCGCGTGAACATGAACCGTGCGAAGGCCAAGTGCTTATCGACGGAGAGGATATTCAGCGGATACCTTTGCGCGTGTTGCGCGAAAGCATCGGCTACGTGCCTCAGGACACCTTCATTTTTTCTGACACGGTCCGCAACAACCTGTGTTTTGGCAGGCCCGACGCTAGCCTCGAACTCATGGATTGGGCCTGTGAAATCGCCCAATTCAAGGAGACCGTTGAAAACCTTCCGGAGGGCTACGAAACGTTGCTGGGCGAACGCGGCGTGAATCTGTCGGGCGGACAAAAGCAACGGCTCGCCATCGCGCGCGCGTTGATTTGCGATCCGCGTATCTTGATGCTGGACGACGCGTTGTCGAGCGTGGACACCCACACAGAAGAAGAGATTCTGCGCGGTCTCAAGAATGTCATACGGGAGCGGACCACGCTGCTCGTCTCGCACCGCATCTCAACGATCCAACACGCAGACGCCATCATCGTACTCGACGAAGGACACATCGTAGAGCGCGGCGACCATGAATCGCTGATTGCGCATGGCGGCCTGTATGCGGCCATGTACGAGAGGCAATTGCTAGAGGATGAGCTAGAAGGGATGGAAGATTAGCGGTGAGCGACGGTTATCACCTGGAAGATGAAGTTCAGGCGAAAGCCTACGACGGCCGGCTCATGCGGCGGCTATTACGGTTTTTGCGGCCCTTTAAGTGGTTGATGGTCGCCGCAACCGTTCTGCTGTTGGGCGCCACGCTATGCAGCACCCTGGCGCCCTTGTACACGATGAACGCTATCGACTGGTATATCAACAACAGCGAACGGCTGGAGCTCCGTGAACAACTGGCGCAAGCTGAAGAAGGAGAGCGGGCCGCGCTCGAAGCGCAGTTGGCCGAGATCGCCGAAGCCGACCGGGCGAATCTGCTCTGGCTCATTCTTGTCATCGGGGGGCTGATGATAGGCGAAGCGGTTCTGCGTTACTCGCAAATGGTCACGGTCGCCTTTGTTGGCCAGAAGACGATGCTGGAGATGCGGATGCACATTTTCCGTCACCTCCAGCGCATGTCGCTGCGGTTTCTGGACAAAAACCCGGTCGGCCGGCTTATGACCCGCGTCACTAACGACGTCGAAAGCATTCAACAAACTATCGTGACGGGGCTGGTCCAGGTCGTGAGCGATCTGTTCACCATCTTTGTGGTTCTTGGCTTCATGCTGTACATCAACTGGCGGCTGGCGCTGGTGACGCTGAGCACAGTGCCCCTGGTGTTTCTCGCCAGCTTCGTCTTCAAACGGTTCGCACGGCGGTCGTATCTTGAAATCCGCCGCCGCATCGCCCGGCTCAACGCCTATATGCAGGAAAACGTCAGCGGGATGCATATCGTGCAGGTTTTTGGCCGCGAACAGCGCAATTTCGAGGTGTATGACCAACGCAACAAGGACCATCGCGATGAATGGTTTCAACAGGTGCGGAATTTCGCCATCTATTTTCCGACAGTGGACGGCTTGGGCGCTCTTTCTGTGGCGCTGATCATCCTCTTCGGAGGGTATCAAATGCTGCAAGGCGCAACCATTGGCGCAGGCGCGGGGGTAGCGTCGGTGGGGATGCTGTACGCTTATGTGCAATGGGCGGAGCGCATGTTCCAACCGGTGCGCGCGCTTGCCGACAAGTACAACCTGCTCCAGGAGGCCATGGCTTCGTCGGAACGCATCTTCAATTTGCTCGATACCGAACCGGATATCCAGGACGAGCCCGGGGCCGTCCCGGCCACAAACGTCCGGGGACATGTCGAGTTTGACCACGTCTGGTTCGCGTACGACGATGAAGAGTGGGTGCTCAAGGATGTAAGCATCGAGATTGCTCCCGGCGAACGCTTGGCCATTGTTGGCCATACGGGAGCGGGGAAGACGACCTTCACCTCGCTGCTCAGCCGTTTCTATGACGTGCAGCGGGGGGCCGTGCGCCTGGATGGCGTCGACATCCGCGATTATCAGCAAACCAGTCTTCGCAGGCAAATAGGCGTCGTCCTTCAAGACGTATTCCTTTTTTCGGGCACAATACGGCACAACATCCAGCTTGGCGACGCAACAATGAGTGAAGAACACATACGCGCCTGTGCGGAGTACGTAAACGCCGCGCGCTTTATTGAACGGTTGCCGGGCGGGTACGACTATGAAGTGGGGGAACGGGGTTGCAACCTGTCCACGGGCCAGCGCCAGCTCATCGCATTTGCCCGCGCGTTGGCGCATCAGCCGCGCATTCTCGTCTTGGACGAGGCCACCTCAAGCATTGATACCGAGACGGAAGCGCTCATTCAAGACGCCATACAAAAGCTGATGACCGACCGCACGGCCATCGTCATCGCCCACCGTTTGTCGACGATCCAGCACGCGGATCGCATTGTTGTAATGCACCACGGTGAGGTGCGGGAAACAGGGGCGCATCAGCAGTTGCTGGCCCAACGCGGCTTGTATTACAAGCTCTACCGGCTTCAGTATAAGAATCAGGAGAACGTCGCCTGAGCGCCTAGCGGCGGCAGCAGCGGATGAGGAGAGGGAGGAGCTTATGCGTTACCGGCGTTTCGGACGCACCGGGATTGAGATGCCCGTTATCAGTTGTGGCGGCATGCGGTTCCAGGGTTCTTTCCAGTCCGAGGCGGAGGTCACCGAAGACAGCATCACACACGTGGCTTCGTGCGTCCACCGCGCGTTGGAATTGGGCATCAATCACATCGAGACCGCGCGCGGTTATGGGACCAGCGAGTTTCAGCTTGGTAAAGTGTTGCCCACGCTGCCACGCGACGAAATCATCGTCCAAACCAAAGTCGCCCCCAAATCCAATCCCGCGGAATTCGCTGAAACTTTCGAGACATCCATGGCGTTTCTCGGCCTTGATTATGTGGACCTGCTTGGCATTCACGGCGTCAACAATGAGGAATGCCTGGAAAACACAAAGCGCTGCCTGGA
The DNA here is from genome assembly GCA_003552485.1 of Candidatus Hydrogenedentota bacterium. Taxonomy (GTDB): domain Bacteria; phylum Hydrogenedentota; class Hydrogenedentia; order Hydrogenedentales; family SLHB01; genus PUMX01. The sequence continues at coordinate 5,831 of PUMX01000452.1, read as the reverse complement.
TCAAGCGCTGGAATGGAAGGAACAGGGCCGGATCCGTCATCTGGGATTCAGCACGCACGGGCCCACGGATATCTTGATCAAAACCGTCGAGTTGGACGTGCTGGACTACATGAATCTGCACTGGTTCTACTTCTTCCAAGACAACTGGCCCGCCATTGAAGCGGCCCGGCGGCGCGATATGGGGGTGTTCATTATCAGCCCGAATGACAAGGGCGGCATGCTGTACCAAAGCCCGGACAGGCTGATCGAGTTGACGGCCCCGCTCCATCCCATGGTGTTCAATGGACTGTTCTGTCTTCGCCAAGAGGCCGTGCACTCGTTGAGCTGCGGCGCTGCGCGTCCCGAGGACTTTGACGCTCATCTGGAAACAGTAGCGCGGCTCGACGACGCCAATGAACTCCTTTCGCCCATTGAACAGAGGCTCGAAGCACGGATGCGCGAGGCGTTGGGCGCTGATTGGACCGAGACATGGCAAGACGGGCTTCCGGAGTGGCGTGAAACGCCGGGGCACATCAATATTCCGGTTATACTGCGGATGTACAATCTGGTTAAGGCGTTCGATATGATGGAGTATGCGGTCATGCGCTACAATCTGCTGGGAAACGGCGGGCATTGGTTTCCCGGCGAAAACGCGGCGAGCGTGACGGATTACGACCTGAGCGAATGCCTTCGTAACAGCCCGCACGCACACGCTATACCCGAAGTGTTGCGCGAGACCCACGAGATGCTGGCGGGCGCACCGCAGAAGCGCCTCATGAGCAACGACTGAGATCAACCGCTCTATTCGAGCCGCAAGACGAGGTATCGACGACTGATATGCGGACGATGGGCCTTATGCTGATGGGCGCCGGTGTGGTGATCGCCCTCGTCGGCGTCATTTTGTACTTCGGCCAGCACGTGAACTACCTGGGCTTGGGCCGGTTACCGGGCGACATCCATATTGAGCGGGAAAACGTGCAGGTCTACATTCCGATCACCACATCCATCGTGATCAGCGTGGTCCTGACGCTTCTCCTTGTTTTGCTCAGCCGCCTTCGCTGATCGGCCGCGACCGGACAAAACCGAGGCAGGCGCGCGCGAATCCCACACTTCCCTAATTGCGCACGCCCATAAGAGCGGATGCTTTCGCCGACGCTTTCCTATCCGCGCGCGCCGCGAAGAGCCGACTGCACCATCATGAACTCGCCCAAGTTTTCCGTCGTGATAAGCCCCACCAGTTCGCCGCCTCGCAAGACCGGCAACGTGTGACATTCACAACTCTGCAACCGCATGAACACGCCTTCCAGCATCTCCGAGGGATCAGCGGTCTCGAAATCAGTGTGCATGGCGTCCGCCACCCGCGCATCTTCGCCAATATCCGAGAGCGCCTTAAATAGATCGCTACGCAACAACACGCCAACCACCTCGCCATGTTCGCTCACAACGGGGAAGTCATGCTGGAAGCCCGCAATAATGTGGTCAACCGCCGCCTGTAACGGTTCATCGGCTCGCAACACCTGGAAGTCCGTGATCATGGCGCGGCTAATCGGAATGCCCCCTAGCGCCGATTTCATCTGCACCATGGACGACTCCTCGGACGCGCCCATCCACACAAACAGCGCGATGAAAATCAAGAACGGATTCAGGACCAACAGGCCGAGAAAGCCGATCAGAAAAGCCATGCCTTGGCCTATACTCGCCGCAATTTGCGTGGCCTGAACGTAGTCCAAGCGAAAGGCCAGCACCGCCCGCACTACCCGGCCGCCATCCATGGGAAATGCCGGCAGCATGTTGAACAAGACGAGAAAAACGTTCACCCAGAAAAGGCGGGCCAGAACGTTGCCCTCCAACATGTTTAAGGGCACCAGCTCGGTCGCGCCCCACACAGGAAGCACCACCGCCAGCAACGCGCTGGCCAGGACAACGTTGACCGCCGGCCCCGCAATAGCCACTAGGAACTCCTGGCCTGGATCCTCGGGCATTCGCTCAAGCCGTGCTACACCGCCGATGGGAAGGAGGATAATGTCGCGCGTCTGGATACCAAACCGCCGCGCCGTGAGGGCATGCCCCAACTCATGAAGGACGACGATACTGAACAGCAACAGGACAAACAGGATCCCCTGGACAGCCTGCGCCAATGTGTGGTCCATGGTCCAGTGTATGAATCCCACCCACACCAAGATAATGAGAAACGTGGCGTGCACGTAGACCCCAATACCGGCGAGCGTCCCGATCCGCCATGACCACTTCATATAACGTATTCCTTCTTCATCTTGACCACATTAGGCCGCGTCATGCCTAGTGAAGCCTTTACATTACATACAGCGCGCTGCGGATGTCCAATCAAAGCGGCATACAGCCCTTAGTTGTGACCTCGCAAAAGGCCCTACGCGCAACACTCGTTTGGCCGGGCTGCGCATCAAGCGAAAAAGGGCGACCACCAAAGCAAGGCTTCCATGCTCCATTTGAGGCATGGCCCTCAATCAATACCCCAAATGAGGCATGGACTCCAAAGTGAAAAAATGCACAAGATCCTGTATCAGAGTGGTTTAAAAAACAAAAGTTGGATGGCACGGGATATGCTCATATAGAAGCATGAGCGCGACGACGACATATAGATTGAGCGGAGCAGGAGCAAGGACCGTTACCAGTAAAGGCGTGGTTTCCGCGCCGTCGTCGAACGCGCACGTCAACCCGCTGCTTGGGGGCCGGTTCAGCCGGCCTCAAGCATGGGGTAAAGAAGCGAAGAACGATTCTTGGATGCCGGCAGCGGACATGCAACGCGGCGCTGGCGTTCTACATAGCTTTCCCGAGACCCAAGAGCCGCCGGAGACCACCGCACCCGCAACACACCCCATAGGCCCTGACCCCCTCTTCCCCACGCTCAGGGCTACCCCACTCACGCTGCGCGTGAAACCCGATAGAACCCTTGCCTGGGTCTCCGGCGGCCTCGGGAATACTTCTACCAGACTCCTCCTCCTCAGCACAGGGCTTGGCTGGCAGGCGACTGACCCCCGTCTTTCGCCCCAGCCAACGCCCACCCCTCGCGCCATCGGGACAATGGACGCGGCACGCTGGGACGTGCTACGCTGGCGGCATTTGAGCCATCCCGAATAAGAGGAGGAGGTGAATGGCGGTTTCTGTTGAGACAATTCGAAGTAGGGTAGAAGCTGAAGCAGAATTCGTAACCCGCCTGCGAGATCAAATCGGCGAAATCATCGTGGGTCAGCAGTATATGATCGACCGATTGCTCGTGGGCGCGCTTGCTAATGGTCACGTACTGATTGAAGGCGTGCCAGGCTTGGCCAAGACAACCGCTGTCAAGGCGCTGGCTCAGGCCATTGATTGCACATTCTCGCGCATCCAGTTCACGCCAGACCTGTTGCCTGCCGATCTTCTTGGCACCCTCGTGTACAATCCGCGCGACGGGCAGTTCAGCACGAAGAAGGGCCCCATTTTCGGCCACATCATCCTGGCCGACGAAGTGAATCGGGCCCCGGCAAAAGTGCAAAGCGCGTTGTTGGAAGCCATGCAAGAGCGGCAAGTCACTATAGGCGACCAGACATTCGCGCTCGAAGAACCCTTTATGGTGCTGGCCACGCAGAATCCCATCGAGCAAGAGGGCACTTATCCGCTGCCCGAGGCCCAAGTTGACCGGTTCATGCTCAAATTGCGGGTAAACTATCCGAGCCGCGCCGAAGAGCGCCAGATCATGGACCGGGTCAATCTGCTGAAAGAGAAAACCATACCTGCGGTGGCGACTAGAGAACAGATCCGCAGGGCGCGCGAGCTTGTGAACGAAATCTATGTCGACGATAAGGCGAAGAACTACATCGTGGACATCGTCTATGCGACGCGGCGCCCAGACGCGTTCGGCTTGGATATCGGGCACCTCATCGAATATGGGGCGTCGCCGCGAGCCAGCATCTATCTGCAGCAGGCGGCCCGCGCGCTTGCGTTTCTGCAAGGCGAAGGCAATGTGTTTCCCAACGACATCAAACAAGTCGCCACGGATATCCTGCGGCACCGCGTTATCGTGACGTACGAAGCCGAGGCGGAAAACCAGTCCAGCGAAGACATTATCCGACGCATACTTGAGACCGTACCGGTGCCATGATTCCACAGGAAATCATGCAACAGATCCGCCGGATCCAGATCCGGACGAGCCGCATGGTGAAGGATCTGCTGGCGGGCCAGTATGAGAGTGTTTTCAAGGGCCAGGGCATGGAATTTCGGGAAGCCCGGGAATACGTGCCCGGCGACGATGTTCGGATGATCGACGCCAACGTGTCCGCGCGTACGGGCGTGCCGCATGTAAAGCTGCTGGCTGAAGAACGTGAACTCACGGTGTTGCTGGTGGTGGACGCCAGCGCGTCGGGCCAGTTTGGCAGCATATCCCGGTTCAAAACCGATCTCGCAGCCGAAGTCTGCGCCGTGCTCGCGTTTTCGGCTACGCAAAACAACGATAAAGTTGGCCTCATTATGTTCACGGATGACGTTGAACTGTATGTGCCGCCGAACAAAGGCCGACGGCATGTGTTGCGCGTTATCCGCGAAGTCCTTTACTTTGAGCCCAAAGGCAAAGGAACGAATATATCAGAGGCGCTGCACTTCTTGAACCGGGTCACCCGGCGGCGTGCGGTGGTCTTTCTGGTTTCCGACTTCCTAGCCGAGGAGTATGAGACCCCCCTCCGCATCGCCAACACACGGCACGACATAATCGCGGTGACCGTCACGGATCCACGCGAAGAGATATTGCCCGATGTGGGGCTCGTATCCGTGCGCGATGTGGAGACGGGACGGGAGACGCTAGTCAACACGCGGGACCGCAAGGTCCGTGAACGGTACACCAAGGAAGCCCAGCGCCGTATCCGGGAACGGGAGCAGGCGTTCCAACGCACGCGGGTGGACGCCATACGCGTGCGTACGGACCGGCCGTATGTTCCGGAGTTGTTCCGTTTTTTCCGGATGCGCGAACGGCGCCATGGCTAGGCGCCGCTTTTGTACAAGGTCTGGCGGAGCACTACTCGCCGGCGAGCGAACGCTGTGTCGAGCGCATATGGCGTTTCGCCGCCTTAAGGTTAACGTGTTACCATGAAGTGCTGGCTTAACTGGGCGATCGAGCGGCCACTGACGGTCGAGCGTCAGTGGCGTTGAAGCAATACATAGAGACGAAATATTCTAGGACGCTTAGTATGAAACCCCTGTCCCGGCAGCGGGCGCACGCGATACTGACCGTAAACGGTTATCGCATCCCATGGCTTACGGCGATTGCGGGGATATGCATAATTTCCGCCGCGGCGAGCGCAGGTGAAGTACACCTCGACGCGGAGCTGGAACCCGCCGAGATTCCGTTCCACCGTGTGATGGAATACACGATTATCCTCGAGAAACCCACGGATCTGGAGTTGGATCCCCCTAATTTGCGGGACCATTTTGGCGACCTGCCAGTCCACAAAGGCCCTATTCGCCGCACGAGAACCCTGTCGCCTGACCGGGTACGCATCAAAGAGACGTACGTGCTGAGTCCGTTGGAGCCCAGCGAGTATCCCATCGACCCCGTGACTGTGACGTGGAACGAAAACCGGCAGGCGGCCACTCCAGAGTTTCTCGCAGTGGCGCGGGAACTGACTCCCGAGGAGCGGGAGGCGGTCGCGCGGTTCATGCCAAATGCAGGCCTGGCGACTATGCCGCCCGCCTTGCACGAACGATGGGAATTCTGGGCGGCTTTGGTGGGGTTGACGCTGGCAACGGTCCTTTTGGCGCTAATCATGAGACATCGTAGGCGGACAGGCGGCGAGGCGCCCGGGACTCCATGGGAACGCGCTCTGGCCCGGCTCGACGCGCTGATG
>PUMX01000520.1 GCA_003552485.1 Candidatus Hydrogenedentota bacterium | reverse complement strand
TATAGCCTACGGCGCCTTCGCTCAAATTCGACGTGACAAGAACCAGCCCGCCCACGCTGTTCGCCCAATTCAGCATGACCGCCCCGCGAATGCGCGCCTGAAGGTTCTGCCGCGCCATGGGCGCGACCTCGGTTTCGCCCGCGAGGATATGCGATGCCACCTTCAGCGCCGATTCGGCTTCTTCGTCAATGGATACGACATGGAAAGGAACGCCCATCGCTTCGGCCAGGCGGCGCGCCGCGTCTTCGGTGGCGCGTGTGCTGAACGCGCCGTGGGCGAGATACGCCGAGCGAACGCGCTGCGCGGGATCGTCTCCTTGGCCGCCTTTCATCGCCCGGGCCGCATAGACCGCGAGCAACAGGCACAAAGCGCTATCGCGTCCGCCCGACAATGCGATGAGATAGGTGTTGAACGCGCCCACTTTCTCGTAGTAATCGCGCAGGCCAAGGACCAGCGCGTCGAAAAGCTCATCAAGGAACTGATGCGCTTCATCGCGCGGTTGCGCCGGTTCGGCCAAGAACAGGTTGCGCGGCATGCTCCTCGCGAAGTCCCCCAGCGGCGCTGGTTCATAAACGCCATCCGTGAGATTGACGCGCTCTATTCTGGTGTATTCCCATAAGGTATCCTCGGCGTCTTGCCGCCACGTAGAGTTTTCGGATCGCGCCCGCGCAACCGCGTCGAGATCCACCACGGCGGAGACCAGCGTCCAAGGTTCTTTTGCCAGATGCGGTCCCTCAGCCGCGACGCCCTCGGGCGTGGCGATAAGCCCGCCGCCGTCGAACACGAGCCGGCTATTGTCGCAACCCAGCATGTTGGCGTAGACGTAGACGCACGCCAGGCTTTCCGCTGCATTGTGCGCCATGCGCCGCCGCCGGTTGTTCTTGAGCGGCGTAAACGGGGAAGCGCTCGCATTACAGATAATTTCCGCGCCCGCCATGACGCGGCCGTGCGCGGGCGCCTGGGGCGACCACATGTCCTCGCAAATCTCGCCGCTCACCGCTCCATAGGGTAACCGGAACACGAGTTCGCCCGCCGGAACGCCTTGGTGTTCGGTGACGCCGTCCGTCCACGCGGCCCAGTTGCGGCCCTCGTAAAAGATACTGTAGGTGGGCAAGTATTTCTTAAGGATCAGCCCCCCGATGCGGCCGTTGTGTATGAGCGCCATCGCGTTGTACATCATCGCGTCCATGCGGATGGGCAACCCGACGAACACGTCAATGCCCTCACAATACGGCGCCAGCTCGAGCAGCGCACGCCAGCTTTGCGCGGCCACTTCCGGCCAGAGAATCTTGTCTTCGAGGCTGTAGCCGGACAGGCCAAGCTCCGGCGTCACGAGCAAATGCACGCCGCTGGCGCGGGCGTGCTCGATCACCTGGCGCAACACGGCGCTGTTGCCGCTGAAATCACAGACCTTCATCGACGTTGCCGCCGCTCCGACCCGGACAAGACGCATGCGAAAGGACCTCCTCTTCAATTATGCCGCCACGGAGGGACGTGGGGATGATTGCTAACTCCGAAGACGCTTGAGCGCAGCCGGGAGCTATAGGAACGGCAATTTGCCGCGAAACCGTAAAGGACGCGAAGGAGTCCGCGCACCTCGTTACATGGGGTTAAGCTCTGTTGATCAATCCGCCATATCTTGAGAGTTGAGCAGCTCTTCCTTCATCTCGCCCACACGCTGCGACAACACGACCCGGTAGATTTCCGGGTTGCGCAGGCGCGTAAACTCGTCCGGCAACGCAGCGATCTGCTCTCGTGCGTAGCGGCGGATCTCATGGATCCCAGGCGATTCAGCGGCGCGCTGTCCATCTTCGACGACTGTCTGCAATAGGGATTCGCCGCGCGCGGCCTCGCGTATGCGGACGGACAGGTGCGGCATCGTGCGGCGCCGCCCGATAATGTAGCCATTGTCGACGCCTTTTAACCAATCTTCGCCAACTTCATGGAGCATATCGCCAACCGGCTCATTACGTTCATTGTAATACCGCACAAGATTCTTACGGCCGGGGTCCGTGGCCTTATCCATGTTGGACGAAATCTTCATGCGCGGCCGCCACCCAACGTCGTTCTTCATCGCCACGAGTTTGTACACGCCACTCAACGCCGGACAATCATAGGCGGTAATCAGCTTCGTGCCCACACCCCACGCATTGACGCGCGCTCCTTGCCGCTTCAGGTCGGCGATAAGATCCTCCTCGAGATCGTTGGACGCCACAATCAGCGGATCCTCGAGGCCCGCCTCCTGCATCATGCGATAGGCTTTCTTGCTGAGCTTGGCCAAGTCGCCGGAATCCAGGCGGATGGCCGGCCGCACGTTGTGGCCCTCGGCCTGCATCTCCTTGAAAACCGTGATCGCATTAGGCACGCCGCTCTCGATGGTGTCATACGTGTCCACCAGCAGAATGCAGCGATCAGGGTAGATGTGAGCGAAGCGCCGGAACGCCTCTAGTTCGGTGTCGAAACTCATCACCCAACTGTGTGCGTGTGTGCCCGATACGGGAATGCCGAAAGTCTTGCCGGCCAAAACATTAGATGTTGACACGCATCCGCCGATATACGCCGCGCGCGAACCGCTCACTCCGCCGTCGGGCCCGTGAGCGCGCCGTAGTCCGAATTCGAGTACGGGATCCCCATCAGCCGCCAGACACACACGCGCCGCTTTTGTTGCGATGAGCGTCTGATAATTCAGCATGTTGAGCAGCGCCGACTCGATCAGTTGTGTGTCGAGCAGCGGGCCCTCGATTTGCATGACGGGTTCATTGGGAAAAGCCAGAGTCCCCTCGGGCGCTGCGCGTACGGTGCACCGGGGGCGGAACCCCGAGAGAAAGCCGAGGAAATCCTCGTCAAACACATCCAGCGAACGCAGATACTCGACGTCATCCGTCTCAAACCGTAGATTGTCCAGATAGTCGAGGAAACTGTGGAGCCCCGCTGTCACGGCGAAGCCGGTGTGGGGCGGCAGGTCGCGGAAAAAATACTCGAAACATACCTCGCGCTCAGCCTGTCCCTCCCGCCGATAAGCCGCCATCATGGTGAGTTCGTAGAAGTCGGTCAGGAGCGCAAGGCCCTTCCGGGCGAACCACGGGTGAGGCGAAAGGTTCATCTGAGGTCCTTTGATTCGGCTATTGCGACGCCGGCTTGCTCGAGTTCTTCAAGCGTTTGTTTGACGGATTCCGGCGCATTGTTTACGGCGCGGCTCAAATCTTGTAGCAACACCGTGTTAAACCCTTCCGCCACGGCGTCCATGGCCGTCATGCGCACGCAGTAATCCAGCGCCAGCCCGCACACGAACACCCGTTGAATGCCTGCAGCGCGCAATTCGTCGCCCACACCAGTGCCGTCGAAGGCGCTGTAGGCTTCGCGGTCTGGCTCCGTCGCCTTGTTCACAATACGCGCGCCCTCCGGTATCTTCAGGTCCGGGTGAAACGCCGCGCCGTGCGTGTGCGCCACGCAATGCACGGGCCAGCTTCCGTCCACGTATTCCGGGTTTTCGGCGAAACTGCAATGGTCCGGCGGATGCCAATCGCGCGAAAAAACACAGGTTTCGAAACGGGGTATCAATGTGTTGATGCCCGGAATGATCTGGTCGCCTTCCTCGACGCCAAGCGCGCCGCCGGGACAGAAATCGTTCTGCATATCCACAACAACAAGCGCATTGGTGGGCTCTATCTTCATGACGCGCCTCCCTTTGTTGCGTCTCATCGTCTAAATCAGCAGGTCAGGACGTGCTCTGGATTGAAGCGGTAGTGGGTGGCCCCGGCTTCGGCCACCAACGCATTCACGGCCTGCAACCGGCTTACCAGCGACTCGGCATCCGGGGCGCGGCCTCCGACACGCACGTGCAGCGCATACAGTTCAGCCGCCGTGAATCGTCCCGGCAGCACCTGGCGTCCCACGCTCGCACGATCCGCCAACCATTGAAGCCTTCTTACAGCGTACGCAATGATTGAGGCGTGATCAAACGCCATGGGCGGCAACGAGGTCACCGGAAACCATTGCGCGCGCGCCGCGTCGTCGCCGCCACGGGCAGTGAACTGGCGTTCGTCGACGATCGCCCAGAAAACCACGCTGATGCTACGGCCTCGCGGGTCGCGATCAGGCGCGCCAAAAGTCCGCAACTGATCCAGCTCGATTCCTATAACGCCGGTTTCCTCACCGAGTTCGCGCGCCGCGGCGAGTGGCAGGTCCTCGTCCATGTCCACGAAACCGCCGGGAAGCGCCCAGCGCCCGGCGAACGGTTCGTTCCCGCGCTCGATCAGCAAGACCGTCAGCGGGTCCGCGCCCGCGCCAAATAGGAGCGCGTCGACCGTGACCATGGGCCGTGGATAATCATAGGTGTAAGGCATGCTCAATTCCCCGAGGTAGCGCCGGATTCAGCCGGAAGCCCGAGGACGCCCCGCAACTGGCCGGCGATTATGTGTGTGGCGTCAGCTCATGAATTGAATCACATCAATCGCCATTCCCACAACACGGGGAAAAGAGCGCCGGTGAACCCTCGCCTACGGCGCCGCTGGAACGCGCCAAAACGCCACAGTTTGGAATGCCAATCCAGAGTTGGCTCGAAGTCTTGCTAGATTATACCCAAATCATAGATCGATGGGTTGATATCAACCCTGGTATGAATTACGCTGACCCTCACTCCCATATGCAGGAAGACAACCCCTTTAGAAAGGATTTCAAGCGTGGATCGAAGACAATTCCTATTCGGCGCAACCGCAATACCGCCAGCCTTGTTGTTGAGTCACCGAATTGCCCGCGCGGACCAGAATGATCTGACGGGGATTCACAAAGAGAACTCCTTCCGCGAACCAGAGCGGGAGATTCCCGTGCGAACGCCCGTGGACGTCTTGGTGTGCGGCTCCGGGCCAGCCGGAATATCCGCCGCTATCGCCGCAGCCCGCACGGGCGCGAGCGTGCGCGTGATCGAGAACAACGGCTGTCTGGGCGGTATCTGGACATCCGGCCTGCTGAGCTGGATCTACCCCGTCGACAACAAGGCCGTGCAAGAGTTGCGGACGCGTCTCGAATCGATGGAAGGCGCGTATCAATACCGCCGCAACCTGGCTTATCATCCCGAGGTGATGAAAGTCGCGCTCGAAGATATGTGCCGCGAGGAGGGGGTCGCCGTCCGGCTTCACTCACGCATTGTTGCGGCCGTTAAGGACGCTGACGACCGGATGCAAATGATCGTCACCGAATCCAAGTCTGGCCGCGAAGCATGGCCGGCGAAGGTATTCATTGACTGCACGGGCGACGGCGACGTAGCGGCGTTTGCGGGATGCGAGTATGAAATCGGAGACCCGGAACATGGCCGCACGCAGCCGTGGAGTATGCTCGCCATCGTGACGGGGATCGATCCCGGCGAAGTGGCGCCATACGTACGTGAGCTGGGCGAAGAAATCGGCGAACGGCCGGTCGATAATCTGCTTGAAGCCATCGAAGAGGGCGGCGTGTCGCCGTCGTACCGGGGACCGCGCCTGTTCTACTTGCGCGACGGCATGTACATGCTGATGGCGAACCACGAGTATGGCCGCTACGTGACGGACGCCGATGACATTACCGAGGCAACGATGCAAGGCCGCCGCGAGGTGTGGGATATCGTGCAAGCGTTGCGGAGCCATGGAGAACCCTGGACGGACCTGCGGATCGTGGCGACCGCTGAACATATCGGCACGCGCGAAGGACGCCGCATTCAGGGGCGGTACACCGTGACTCGGGACGACCTCGAAAGCGGCGCGCGCCATCCGGACGCGGTGTGCGAGGCGAGGCATGGCGTCAATGTGCATAACCTATGGCCGCCGGATGAACGCGAGGGCCGCCCTACATACCGGGTGCGAGTCGACCGGTACGACATTCCGTACCGCGCGCTTATCGCGGCAGACGTGGACGGGCTGCTGATGGCGGGCCGCTGCATCAGCGGCGACTTCTACGCGCACGGAAGCTACCGCATCACCGGCTATTCGGCTCAACTTGGCCAAGCCGCGGGCGTTGGGGCTGCGTTGGCCGCTCAAGACGGCGTTCTGCCCCACGAGGTGGAATGGCCAGATATCGAGACCGCCATCGAGCAAGCGCGCCAGCAAGGCTAGACTACTCCGAATTCGGCTAGGGTTCGACCACCGGCGAGGCGTCGCCGAGGAAATGCCATAGGATTACGGCCAGCGCCAGGGTCCATACGTAGTAGGAGAAGTAGCGGAACCGGGCGCGGTATAGCAGCTTTAACACCAGCATCAGCGCCAGGCAACCGACGCCAGCCGCGACGACGAAGCCCACGAATAGGGGCCACGCCGTTATCTGCGGGGCGGCGTCGCTGCGGATCACATCAAGTCCTTGAAGCGCGGTTGCCGCAAGGATCGTGGGAAATGCGAGGAACAGACTGAATTCGGCGGCCCAGCGCCGTTTCAACCCGCAGACGAGACCAAACCCGATGGTCATACCGCTCCGGCTCAGTCCTGGCATAAGCGCCGCGGCCTGCGCCAAACCAATGACCACCGCGACCCATGGCGTGATTTCGCGAAGCCCGCGCGGTTGATGCTTGAACGTGTCGGTCCACCATAGCAGCGCCCCCGTGGCGATGAGCGCGCCGCTGATGATAATCGGATGCGCGAATCCGTGCTCGAAAACCTCTTTGAGCGCCAAGCCCACAACGCCTGTCACTAGAAAGGCGAGCAGGCCAAGCCATGTCAGCCGCACATGCAGTTTGCTGGGCCAGGGAACGAGCGCGTGCGCCCTCATGACCGGCGCCGTCTCGATAACCAAGCGCCGGATGTAGCCAGCCAAGCTGCGCCGCAGCACGACGGCGATCGATACAAGGGTGCCCACATGCACCACGAGATCGAAGAGAATCATCTCGGACGATTCCGGCGCGGGCAGATTCGAGCCTCGCTCGATGAGCCAGTGTTGCGTCAGGGCCAAGTGGCTGGTCGAGCTGACGGGAACAAACATAAAAACGCCCTGCACAATACCCAGCAGGACGGCTTCAAAGGTCGTCATTACGGTTGGTTTCCTTGGCTTTGTACTCCGGAAAACTCGCGAAGCCGGGCATAAACGGGATGATGCAGTATTTTTGCTTGACTCCCAGCCAATACGCGATTTGGACGCTGCAGCGCGCGCGCCATTCTATACGGATTGGCGGCCACAGGTCCATGGCATGAACCGCCGCGCGAGCCTTGCTTGCTTTTGGTCGTGTCCATGGTCGCGGCGGCGGGGGTGAATGGAGTACAATGGGGGTGTGACGGTGACACGTTAAGCCTCGGCGTGTGTCCGTCAAATTACGCGGGCGAATTGACTCAACGGCGATAGTGTGTTAATCTGCCGTCCTTTTCGCCCGCATCCCGGAAGGTGGTGATTACCGTGAGTAAGTTGACGATTCCTCTGGGGTTGGCAACGGCGCGCGAGATCCCTGTCGATGTCGATATTTCCATTAGCGAACTCAAGCCGGAAGGCGCTGCAGATGTTCCGATTACGGCCGTCACCGTGAGCGGAACATTGACCGAGTTTGAAGATGGATATGTGTTCAAAGGCTGGGTGACAGGCGAGTACGAAACCACGTGCGACCGCTGCCTCGAGGAGCTGCGCCAAGCTTTCCGCCACGAGGCGTTGTGGGTATTTGTCGAAGACGAGTTGCCCGTGGCGCCGGCAAGTGACGGTAATGGCCGCGAGATGGATCTTTCGCCTGAAGAGCTTGATGCGCCGCCGATGGCGTCGTATTCGGGCGGTGAGATTGACCTGACGGCCCAAGCGTGGGAAGAGGTGGCGCTGTCGGTCCCCGTGAAATTCCTGTGCAGCGTCGATTGCGCAGGGTTGTGCCCAGGTTGTGGAGCCAATCTTAACCATGAAGCATGCCGCTGCTCGAAACACGAAGCAGTGGCCGAGGAGAAATCACAAGGCGGGCTAAAGGATCTGGCGAGATTGTTTCCCGATCTCAAGCCCGGCAATTCGGAGGAATAAGAGCTTTGCCGGTACCAAAGGGCAAAACAAGCAGAACCCGCCGCAACACGCGGCGCAGCCATCATGCATTGAAGAGACCCGGCCGCACCGATTGTCCGAGTTGCGGCGAGCGGATTCGTCCGCATCGCGTTTGCCCCAAGTGTGGACACTACAAAGACCGTTTGGTTGTGAATATCACCGGGGATTAAGCTACGCAAGATGAGGCAACCCAAGGGCGGCCCAAGGGATAAACCTTTTACAGCTTAAGCTTACTAGGGGCAAGGGTACGAGGGCCATTTTCGTACCAGAAGCAAGGCGGAGCGGATAGGGAAGGGCGCATCCCCCAAGTTCATGTGTGAAGGGGATTTGGGGGATGTCCCCTTCCACAAGATCTCTAGGCGTCATTCTCCGCGATAAGCGGAAAGCTGGCGCCGCCGCTAAGCGTGGCTTGACCTCTTGCCGCACTCCATCCGAACCGGTGGGCCGAGGCAAATGCGAAGTTCGTGACTGACGCGCGACGCGGACAGGGAGACGCACCCGGGAGTTTCATGCGAATAGCCGTAGATGCAATGGGATCCGACAATGCGCCCTTTCCCGAGGTCGAGGGCGCGGTCGAGATATGCAGTGAATCCGACTGTAACGTCATCCTCGTAGGTAATG
>PUMX01000272.1 GCA_003552485.1 Candidatus Hydrogenedentota bacterium | reverse complement strand
TGCAGTTGAACTAGCTGACGCTGACTACGATCTGCCTCGAAAGAATCTCCTTTACGTGAAAGAGCAAGCGGCCAAGAATGTACAGGCATAGCAGCTCAGCTAGCTTAAAGCTATCCCGGGGTCTGCGTAAGCTAAATACTTGCTTATCAGATTCTTAGATTTTCAGCCTGTGCTTGAAAAAAATCTTAGCGGCAATTGCTTGAGCTTGCGACATTTTGTTTAAGCGAAATCATTCACCGGAGGTTTGAGCGTGTGGCAAGTCGTTTTTTGGACTGTTTTTGAATTTTCCCTGTTTTACACCCTGATGTCTGAATTTCCTCGCCTCTCATGCTTTCAGATTGAAATTCTCCGAAAACTTGGCATAATTAATTCCATCGCCGTATAATACTAATCGTAAAAGGTCGTTATATCGAATTGATGTTTTGCCTGTATGAATGTTGTAGACTCTTCCGGCTGGCTTGAATATTTCGCTGATGGGCCTAATGCTTCAGTTTTTGCTGAACCGCTAGCCTGATTAATTCATGAACTTCGTCGCGAGAGGAGCCAGTGTGCGTGAGATCAACAACTTACAGACGTAAACCGGGCGCGGGCGTACTGACGTACGTCAAGATCGGTGTCGGCTGCAAGTTGTTGAGATTGCGCGCAATGGCGCCTCGCAGCAGATGGCTCATGAATTATTCAGGCTAGATGGCTTCCTGAACTTTTATATGAGGTTTTAGCAAGTGCAGCACCTGCTGTTGCTTTTTTGAAGATGATTGCCTGGTGCGACAGTCCCTCCAGACGCGAGAGAGATATGGAAGATATTGTCGCTATCCAGAAGTTGAGTAAATCTTGTCTGGAAATAGTTGATTTTTGATTTACAGCCGGCGAAAAACAACATAGATTACACTGTTAAGTTCAGAAAAATGGAAAAACTTTAGGTTACATATCGGTTATTCAAATAACCAACTGATTTACAATTCATGACATCTTATCAGCCTTATGTGAGCTGAAAGAAATCACCTCTTTCAAAAATTATATTTCAATTGCGCTGTAATCACATTGCCTGCGGTTGCAAAAGCCGAGTCGTCCCCTCCGGCAAAAAACTGACCCAAGATCTGGAAATCGAGATTTTCGATAACTGACCAGGTAACCGATGGCGAAATAAATACTGCATCCTCATCCGGATAATAGATTGCCGTCAACGTGCTATCCACCAACGTGTGAATGGGGTAAGTCAACTGGGTGGTTGCCTGATATGTGGAGAATGACGGATTGTCCGGTGTCAACTCTTCGGTCATAAGCTGAAACTGATCCCGCCCCCCTTCATGGTTGTACATTAATTCCGTTATCAGAAACAAACTGTTTGCAAACATATAATCTACGGAGGTGGATAAGATGAAGTTGGTTTCACGGGTGCCCTCTTTATTATCCAGATCGGAGTAAAACATAGTTTCCCCTTTGATACCGGCTCCCCGGAAATCCCCGGCCCATCCGCCACCGACAGCCAGTCGCTCGCGATAATAGGCACCGATCAGCTGGACATCATACCCCCGGGTGTTGAACTGATATAACCCGCCAATGATGCTGTTTTCCATATCCCGGTCCGGGCTTACGGCCAGCTCAATCCGTGAGCTGAAACCGAGATACCGGCGAATACGAATTGCATCTGATCCCGGTCGCTCCGGGTAATCAAAATCATAAAACGAATAGATGTTAAAGATATCGTTCGGGTTGGTGATCAAATTTACGCCCCAATTTATCCGCTGGCGACCAACCCGGATATTCCAGTCACCCCGATCCCATTCTGCATAAAGTCGATCCGGGATGTAATGGAGAAACCAGTCATCCTGCTCGGTTATCATCCATGAGAGATTAACCAATCCGTCGTCCTGATCAATGGCATCGGCATAGCCGGGCAAATCGCTGACCAGATCTCCGCTAAAAAGGCGGGTGCGCATCTGCCAGTGGAGACTTAAGTCAGGGGTTGCTTCATAGCGCAGATTCAGCCGATTTTGCAGGCGGTATTCCATCCATGTTACTTCTCCGATCGGCTCCGGCAGCTCAGCAGAGATCAGCACCGGATTCCCCTGGACATATCCGCCAATCCGCAAATTGTCACTTAACTGTGCAAAAGATGCATCAGGAATCCATGTTATGTAAATCAGGAGTGCAACAACTGGTTTTAGTAGATATATGCGCACCGGCTTTATCATACTCATACGCCTTCTGATATTTGTCGCTTTCTATGGCGCCGTCCACCAAAGATATAACTCTTCTGGCCCGCTCGACCACCCGTTGATCGTGGGTCGAAAACACGAAGGTGACCTTCTGTTCCTCATTCATTTTCTGCATGATATCCAGCAGGTTCATTGCAGCGGTGGAATCGAGATTCGCCGTGGGTTCATCTGCCAGAATAAATTTCGGCTCTGAGGCGAGTGCGCGGCAAACGGCAACACGCTGCCGCTGGCCGCCGGACATCTGTGCCGGACGGGCGTTTTTGCGATCTCCCAATCCCACTTCATCCAGTAGTTCTTCTGCACGCTGTCGGATTACTTTTTTTTCGCGTCCTTGCAGGAGCATGATGAAGGAGACGTTTTCTCGCGCAGTGAAAACGGGAATCAAATTGTAGTGCTGGAAGACGAACCCAATGTTGTGCAGACGGAAGTCAATCAGTTTTCTGTCTTTCATGCCGGTGATTATTGTTCCATTTACCTCCACGGTGCCGGAAGTGGGCTTGTCCAGCCCGCCAATCATATTGAGCAGGGTGGTTTTACCGGATCCGGACGGGCCGACAATGCTCGAGAACTCGCCTTCTTCAAAAGTAATGTTAACATTCCGCAATGCATGTATCGGAACCGTGTCCGGATTATATACTTTAGAAATATCTTTTGTTTTTATGACAGACATAACAATTTGCTTGTAATTGACAGGTAAATTCAGCCTGATTAATTAAACAGGTTAGTGATCAGGTGTCCTTTGCCGCTTCGAGCGGATTGATACGGATGGCCTTGAATGCCGGATAGAGAGCCGCCAGCAGCGTTACGGTAATGACTACCAATATTACAGCGATATACTCGTTTGTTGTCATGATCGGGTAGACCGTTGAATCCCAGCCTATTTCGGCAAAGGCTTCAGCTCCGGCAAATATTTCAAGATTGATGCCGGTTCCGGTAAAGTAGAGTAAGCTGATCCATGCCAGAGCAAAACCAGCTGCCGCGCCGGTGATCGTTAAAGTGACCGCTTCAAGCATGATCATAGCAAATATCCTCAGACGGCTCATTCCGATAGACAGCAGCATACCGATCTCGCGCATTCGCTCAAACAAAGCCATAAGCATTGTGTTGAGGATACCGAAAGCGAGGGCGATCATTATGATCATAGTTATGATATAGAGCATAAAACCACCCATCTCGACCAGCATACTCAGTTCCGGGGAGAGCTGACGCCAGGTTTGCGCTTCGATGCCTGAGAACTCCGAGTTCAAGTCGTCCACAACAGAGGCAGCTTGCCCTTCATTCCGCAGCATCATACCGATTTCATGATAAACAGGTCGGTCAGCAAGAATCTTCATAAAATCATCGGAGCGCACGAATACGTTACGCTCGTCGTAATCAGATGAAGCTGACTGAAAAAAACCGGTTATATTGAAAGAAGCGGAAGTCAACTCATTGTTTACATTTTCAAAAGTGAGCACGATTCGATTACCGATTTCCATGTTGTGCTCCTCAGCCAGGCTCTTACCCATGATCACGGCATTGCGCATATCAGTATTGAGATACTCGCCTTCCACCATGTTTTCATGAAAAGTGGTGGTTCGGATTTCGCTTTTCTCATCAATGCCGCGAATCCGGACTCCGGAAGTTTTTACCGGGGATTGCAACATTCCATCAGTTACGGTTCGGAAAGTATGGCTTACAACTCTGGAATCATCATCCAGCCAAGAGGCAATTTGGTTGTGATCGGAAATGTACATCCACGAATACCCCTCGGCAAGAAATTCAGGGTGATGAATTTGCGCATGGGTTACTTCGCTTTCAATCAGATACTCCATTCGTTGTTTCAGTAACCCGTTCGTGGTTCCAATCGCTATCACTCCGGCCCACAGTCCTATCGCGATGGCCGTTAATAATACTCCACTGCGTGCAGGATGGCGCCAGATGTTTCTCCAGGATATAATAAGTAATGTTTTCATGGGATTTTTGATTTCAGCATGGCACTGAGCAAAGAATGAATAGCGTTATGCGCTTCGCTCTACTTCCGGGCAGCTTCCAGTATGTTGAGCCTCAATATCTTAATCAGCGGGAACAGGAATACAATCATGGCAATCAGAAAGACAAGCAACCCCTGATTGTAAAACTGATCCGCCGCAAAAGACATCGGGAGTATCGGTTCGAAGCCCAAGTCAATGACGGCATTGGCGGCATCGCCGGTAAGTACAATAGGATCTATGGCTTTCAAAATGAGCCAGGCTCCCGCCATGCCGGTAAGTACACCGATAATGCTGATAAACAGTGTCTCCAGAAAGACCACCGATGCCAGTTTTCCCCGCTTCATTCCAACCGAAAGCAAAACCCCGAATTCCCGCAGGCGTTCCATGGTCATCGTGAGGATAGTGCCGAAGAATCCGAAGCCGATTACGATATAAAGGATCAGGGTGAAGAATCGCGGTCCGGCGAGATCCAGCTCCATTAGTTCGAGCAATTCAGGCATGAGTTCCGGCCAGGTGTAAACCACCAGTTCGCTGTCTTCAAATTCTTTTTGCAAAGAAGAGGCAACCGGTTCGGTTTGTCTTTCCCGCTGAGGGGCAATCATGAGAGTCGTAAGATGATCATCTGCTGATAAAAGGTGCTGAGCGGTTTGGAGGGGCAGAAATACGGACTGGTTGTTCAGTTCCCGGATCGGGTGCTCTATCAGTCCGGTGATTTCAAACAAACCGCTGGCCGACATGCCGAACCGGCCCTGACCAATTAACGCGAGGGTATCTCCCACAGTCAGTTGCAGGCGATCGGCCAGTCCCTCACTAAGCACGGCCGCTTCTTCATCAAGGTTAAAAAACCGGCCTTTGCTTTTATAATTCCGGAGTTCATTGAAGCGATGTTCCTTTTCCGGATCGATTCCGAAAACCATCGCTCCGCGGGTGGACTCGTCATTAGCCGCCAGCATGAAAGTTTGTATCCTTGGAAGGATTTTCTCAATGCGATTATCGGCGTTTCTTACCCGATTTCGTAGTTCCTTATCATAGTAAAAAGTATTATCAAGGGAGGATTCATCATTATATCGGTAATCCTGCAGCTGAATATAACCTGTACTAAAACTGACCGAACGATCGATCATCATCTCATAACTTCCACGGTTAACCGACTGCATCATAATCGCCAGGATTACGGCAAAAATGATAGCCGAAACCGTGATCAGCGTCCGTTTTTTATTCCTCCATATGTTTCGCCAGGCCAGCGTAATATATGTGCTCATAATGATTCAGGATATTTCACCGTACTCGTTGCATGTTGCGCGGGGTGAAGAATTCTTCATTAATGTCTACATCGAATTCCAGTTGCTTGTAGGTCAGGATGGTGCGTTTGTTGTCTTCATCGGCAGGTTCGACGGTCATACGAGCTGGAAGCTGCCGCCCATCAAATTCCGTAATCTGATCCAGCCTCATAGTATTTACCAGCTCATCCCGCTGATCATAATTTTCCACCCGAAGCTGGATGTAATCCTTGGTGCGGATCCACATTTTCACCTTCCCCCAGACGATCGGGGTATCCGGTTTGGGAATCATTTCGATGACATACGCTTGCCTGCCTTCATACTCCTCGGTTCGCAACAGTTCATGCTCATAGTCCTCTATGAGGTCGCTGTCGCGGACCAGATCATCATTGGTAAAATCCGACCCCATCCAGGACTGCGCCATCATCGAAGATGGCAATCTGGTAGTTCGGTCAATTCGTGGATCGTAATTCCAGATATCATTGCCGCGCATCAGGTAAGCAGTGCCTTCATCGCGTGCGGGAGCGGTGATGATAATCATCGAATAGTCGCGGCCAAGCATCCAGGAGCGCATGGAAATTTCGCGCTCATAGCGGGGACGTTCGATTTTCATCGTCATTTCAGCATAATTCGAATTGCCCCGCATCGCCTGTTCCATTCGGTCGAGAATTTCGGCCGGATCTCGCGCCTGTGCTTGCGAAGCCAGCAGGCTTACCAGTGTCAGTGCGGAAAGTTTGCTTATCAGTTTCATAGCTTTTTGGGGTCAGGTAGGCTCAAAGCCATATCTAACCATTTGGTCAATCTTATTTGAGGAAAGGAATAGAAAATTATTATCTTCAGTTAATGTAGGCCGATCATGTGAAGATGGCAAGCGGGGATTTGATTTTTTGTAATTTTTGCGGAATCCGATAGTTCTTTCCGTCCCGGTGGGGCGCCGACCGCCTCCTGAAAAAAAGGTTCCCGCCCCCGCCCCCGGCTCCGGTTTTCTGGCCGACGAGTGTATGGCCGCTGAACAGGGATCGTATAGCGGTCACTCGCTGCTCCTCAAAACTGCTCATCTATGGAACCAGTCTACAGGGAAGTTCAAGTCCGCCTGATTTAACGTGTCATTTATGGGATGGCTGTGAGAGGGGGTTGAAATTCAAAATTGTCCAGCAGAGGTTCCAGCACTGCTGTAACGACTCCTGAATTATTCTCTCTGCCATTGCCGCGAGCTATCGCGCTCACAGTTTTTGACCCGCAACCATGCTGATGTCCGTGATCAAACGTTTCCCGCCCCAGTTCGAAATATGTTCTGCCAATATCGAGAGCCCGGAGAGCCAGCTGTTCATCGTTTTTAATTTCAGCGGCCAGAGACAATAGAATCGGATTATGCCTGGCATTTTGGCCCTCCTCATACCAAAATGGTTTGTCTTTTCGCTTGCCTATGCCAAAAGTATGTCCCGATATTTTAGAACCCGCGTTTTTTCTTTCAATAAAAGGTTTAAAAGAAACTTCTTCAAAAGAATAAGGCTCCAGTTCAGCAATCGTATTTAAGATCAAATCATCGTATTTGTAATTACCGGTCATAGAACGAAACATCCTAATCATATCAATTCCGCACCCGGCGTCATGATCTTCAATCTGGGTAGCCACAATATCGATTATGATTTCCGCGGAAATTCTGAACTTATGGTTGCCTGTTATTTGCCATAGTTTTAAAAATGACGCAGGGACATCAGATGCCAAAAAATCCTCTGCCCGGTCCACGTTGTCAGCGAGTCCCACTTCAGGATTTTCTTTAACATAGGAAAAATAGTTCTGATGTTCCTTCCTGGAATATGATATTGACCTGCCTTCCAAGGCTGCCGGCAGTAAAGTGCAGTTATCTAAAATCGCGTCCGCCCAACGTTCGGCAAATCTGATTGACAGGTCAATATACTTCTCCTCCTTCGTCATTTGATAGGCAACCAGACAGAGGTTGATAAACCTGAAATGAGTGGGCAGGTTAATGCTTCCTTCTTCCACTTCCTTTTTATCAACCCCGTCAGTTCCAAAATGGTGCGAATAGAACAATCCTTTTTCCCAGGAAAACCAATCCGGTATATCAGGGTTCCAGTTGCCTATATGTTCCGTAGCATCAATCATTTGAGAAACAGTAGTCTGATCGCCGGGGTCCAGACGCCAGAGATTTCTGAGAAACAGCTCGTAGTGTTCTGTACCATGATG
This sequence comes from Candidatus Hydrogenedentota bacterium, assembly GCA_003552485.1. Lineage (GTDB taxonomy): Bacteria > Hydrogenedentota > Hydrogenedentia > Hydrogenedentales > SLHB01 > PUMX01. The sequence goes on along the minus strand of PUMX01000272.1, from coordinate 936 downwards.
GGATTCTTGCCATTTCCAGTAGCCGTGTTTACAGTCTCCCCTCTGTTCGAAATGGTTTTTGATCTTATCTCGTAATTGCTTTAAATAATTTACATTTTGATCGGATCCACGCCGGTTTTTACTACAACCAGATCATCGCCTTGAACAGTATCAATTTCTAATAAATTCCGGATCACCGTAACACCCCAAGTGACGCGCTGCAAACATAGACGGCCTTTCCCTGATACGGTTGATATAGAACAAGCTCCTCCCGTTCATCACCGCGCAGATCGACCGGAACAGCCTGCACCGATACCTGCACCTTTGTCGCACCCGGCTGGAGGTCTTCGGCCACTTAAGCATCGAGACCGCCCAAGTCAACCACAACTTCTGTCTGACCGTCACCATTAAAATCGAATGCGGTTAACGGCGGTCTCAATGAGGGTTCTTTGCCGCCGCGCTGACTTATTGCCGCCTCATTTCCGTAGCTCCAGAGGAAGTCACCGTCGAGATCCACGGCGACCAAGTGCAAATGAGCGGAATATTCCTGGACATAGGACAGCAACAAGTCCAATTGCCCGTCGCCGTTCAGCTCGACCGGTGTCACAAATCCTCCCGAACGTTTTCCGAGCGAAACTTTTTTCCACAGTTTCATAGCAAGAGCTTATTATGGTGACATCAGTAATAAAGAGAAAGTCAGCGCATTTTGACGAATTCGTCGAGCATGGCCATGAAATTATCATATTCAGTGCCGTAGGCAACCGAATGGCTGGGGCCTAAGATAAAGCCGCCTCCCGGTCGGCCTTTTTCCATGGCCTCACGGACATCCCGTCGGACATCCTCAAACCGGCCGAGCATGGGCATGGGATGTATTCTTGCCTGCCCGGCGATATACCGTTCTTGCCCGAGTTCCGCCAAAAGATAATCAAAAGCTTCGAAGCAGGAATCATCCGGCTT
>PUMX01000094.1 GCA_003552485.1 Candidatus Hydrogenedentota bacterium | reverse complement strand
GGTTCGCCGATTCCACCATAGCCTATCAAGGCGGTGGACGCGGCATGGAGGCCGACTGTCTCCGCACGCTGTATGACATTGCCACCGAGGGGCTTAGGCCCCATCTCACTTTCGTTATTGACGTGACCGCCGAAGAGGGCATGAGGCGCGCGGTGTCCTCGAAACGCGCTGACCGCGTGGAAACGGAGCCCCTCGAATTCCACGAACGCGTTCGCCAAGCGTTTCTCAATGCAGCAAAAGAGGAGCCCGACCGCATCAAGGTCGTCGACGGCATGCAGGCGCAGGACGCCGTCTTCCGCGAGATCATGCAACATGTGAGGGCTTTCCGTCAGGCATTATGAGTCTGGAGGCCATACGCGATCAGGCCGTTCCGGTGCGGCTTCTGCAGACGATGCTGCGCCGGAACCGCCTGCCCAACGGGCTACTCTTCTGGGGACCCGATGGCGTGGGCAAACGGCTGACCGCTATAGCCTTGGCCCAAGCCATCAACTGCGCCGAACGGCCAGATGCCGGATGCGGCGCGTGCCTGCCCTGCCGCCGTGTCGTCAAGGGCAATCACCCCGACGTCCGCCTAGTGACGCCAGTCCGCAAGGCCCGCATCATTGACGTGGAAGCCATCGAGACGGTGAATGAACTGGCCGCATTGCGGCCCTACGAATCGTCTTGGCGGGTGTTTGTCATTGACGAGGCTGATCGAATGTATCCCGCCGCGCAGAATCATTTTCTGAAGACCTTGGAAGAACCGCCCGGGCAATCATTGTTCATTTTAGTGACGCAGCATCCGCGGATCCTGTTGCCCACTATCCGTTCGCGATGTCAACGCATCCGTTTCGGCGGGTTGGCGCCGGCGACAGTCGCCGAACTGCTACAAAACCAACGCGACCTGCCCCGGCAAACGGCTCAAGCTATCGCGGCTATCTCTCAAGGGCAGATATCGCGAGCGCTGGATCTGGTCGACACAGATAAACGCGACATCGCGTTGTCTATCGTCGAGAAGCTTGACCATGGCGATGAACCCATTGTCGTCGCCGAGGATTTTGTCAAGCACCTCGAAGCCCAGCGTAAGCAGATTGAAGCGCAACACGCCCGAGAGAACGACGAAGAAGACGAACAAGAGGCCACCGCCGAAGACAAGAAGGCTCGGCAGGAACGGCAGAAGGCGGTAGTGGACACCATGATCCGCCGCGACATAATGGAGTATCTGCACATCCTGCAAACCTGGTATCGTGACGTCTTGGTATTTGACGCCACCGGCGAGGAAGACCGGGTGATGAACCGCGACCGGCTAGTCGCTCTCGAATCGGCGCAGGCGAATGGGGCTACAGAGAAACTTGAAGCCCTCGACCGCGCGCGCCTGTATCTGGACCGGTTCATCAATGAAGAGCGCGTCTTCCGCGATCTATTCTTTGCTTTGGCGGCGAAGTGAACCGCACTTCGGGAGAAGTAATCATGCAGACCGTTAAAGTGCGATTGCGCAAACCCACACGGGTTTTTAATTTCCTATGCGACGATATCGATCTGAAGCGTGATGACCGCTGCATCGTAGAGAGCGAGCGCGGGCTCGAGTACGGGGCCTGTCTGCTCCCGCCCAAGCCATGCCCGTCCGGCGCGGAACAAAGCCATTCTAGGAAGGTCTTACGCAAGACTACGAACGCCGATGAAGCCGCGTTCACGGAAGTCATCGAACACGAGAAGGCGGCTTGGGCGTTCTGCAGGGAACAGATTAAGACGCGTAAGCTGAAGATGAAGCTGGTCGATGTCGAGTACACTTTCGACCGCCACAAAGCCATCTTCTACTTCAGCGCCGAGGATCGAGTGGATTTCCGCGATCTTGTTCGGGACCTCGCCAAAGGACTCAAAGCCCGTATCGAGTTGCGCCAGATCCAAGTGCGCGATGAAGCGAAGCTTGTCGGCGGTATAGGAGTATGCGGCCGGGAATTGTGTTGCTCGACATGGATGCGCGAATTCAAGCCCATATCCATGAAAATGGCCAAACGCCAGAATCTCTCCCTCAATCCTTCAAAGATCAGTGGCCAATGCGGCCGCTTGTTATGCTGTCTAAGCTATGAGAACGAGCTTTATCAGAATAAGAAGTCAGTTGTGTTGGCGGAACACGAAGCCGCAGAGGCCAAACGCAAGGCGGATGGTGAGGATTCAAGCGATTTGGGGGCCGAGGATCCCTTCCCCGAGGCGGAGATTTTCACGGCTTATGCCGGCGGCAAGCCGCCCACTATTGAAGAACTGGATGAGGACGAAGGCGAAACCCGCCCCTCGGCCGTGCTCGACCTCGAGAGTGACGGCGATGATTCCGGTGGCAAGTCCAAGCCCCCTGGTAAGCAACGAAACGCCGAGCCCGCCCGTCAAGAGGAACCAAGCCCCAAACCCAAGAACCGCAGCCGTTCACGCAGGAAACGCAAGCGTAGTCGGGGCTCGAAGGACAACGATAAGCCCAATTCCTCGTCCAGTAGGAAGAAGAAATGAAACTGGTCGACACGCACTGCCACCTTCAGGCGCACGCTTTCGACGAGGATCGGGAAGAGGTCATTCAGCGCTCGCTGGAAACGCTGGATTGGCTGGTGGTGGTCGGCGATGATATCGCCACCAGCCAAGCCGCCGTAGCCTTAGCCCGGCCGGGGGTATATGCCGCCGTCGGAGTTCACCCCTACCATGCGCAGGCGGTCAACGACAACGTCATCGCCGAACTGCGGGAAGTGGCCCGCCAGCCGGGCGTGGTGGCGCTTGGGGAGTTTGGTCTCGACTACTATAAGTACAGTGATACCCCACGCGAGACGCAGGAAGAGGCATTCCGCCGCCAATTGGAACTGGCCGCTGAATTGCAGCTACCGGTGGTCATTCATAACCGCGACGCGCAGGACGACATCATCCGTGTCATTGATGAATACGCTTCCGGTCTTGCCGGCGGCATTATGCATTGTTTTTCGGGCGACGCCGCCCTCGCCGCGAAATGCGCGCAGTGGGGGTTCCATGTGTCTTTCGCCGGCAACGTGACGTTCCCCAAGGCTCAACCGTTGCGGGACGTGGCGGCGACGATATCCCTTGACAAGATACTGGTCGAGACCGATAGCCCGTACCTGGCGCCCCAACCTGTGCGCGGTAAACGGTGCGAGCCTCACTGGGTATTGCACACGGCCAAGACGCTTGCCGAGGTAATGGACGTAGACTTTGACGCCTTCGTGCGGCAGACCACGGAGAACGCTTCGGCGCTGTTTCAACCAGAGCGCGCCCGCGCTGCTCTCGCGTAGCCAAGGCTTATCGGGAGTTGGGTAGCACGACGTTTCGGTAATCTCGGGGCGCAGCAGCATCGGTTGGGTTCCCCATTAGCAGCGGCGCGAGACCCAAACACTGCTTTGACGACCACAAGCCGCCTGTCGGCGGGTTTCGAAGGGGCGCATCAGCGGGAGGTAGCCAACTGTGCAAGCTGAATCCTCCGAGTTCGGCGATGTCCGGTTCGTTTCCCAACGGGGCGAACTCAGGTTCCGGCATCCCTCGGCCACCATAAAGGCCGACACGCCCGCAGAGGTTCCGGCGGCGCTGGATCGCCTGCGCGACGCAGTTGAAAACGGGCATTACGCCGCCGGATTCCTAGCGTACGAAGCGGCGCCCGCATTTGACCCCGCGTTCGTCACTCACCCCCCCTCCTCCAGCGCGCCAATTATGTGGTTTGGCGTCTATAACCGATGCGAGGAGCTCCCTCCTCCGCCCTTGCCCGCCGCACGCTTCAACGTGGGCGAATGGCGCAGCCATCTCGAGGAGACCGATTACTACGCCGCGTTGGCCAAAATCCGCGACTATATTGCGGCGGGCGACACGTATCAAGTCAACTACGCCATGCCGTTGTCCGCTTCTTTCGAAGGCGATCCGCTGGCGTGGTTCCGTCATCTCTGCATGGCGCAAGGAAGCAACCATAACGCGTATGTAGACCTTGGCGGCGCGCAAGTGCTGTCCGCGTCGCCCGAGTTGTTTTTCGAACTTGACGGCGCGCGTATAGTAACCCGGCCCATGAAGGGCACCCACCGCCGCGGCCGGTATTCGGCGGAAGACCAACAATTCCGCAGGAACCTGTTGGAATCAGAGAAGGATCGGGCGGAAAACCTGATGATCACCGACTTGCTCCGCAACGACCTGGGCCGAATCAGCGAGATTGGGTCGGTCACAGTCGAACGGCTGTTCGAGGCCGAACGTTACGAAACGCTGTGGCAGATGACCTCGACCATATCCGGCCAGACCTCCGCTGATCCGCCGCGGCTTCTTCACGCCCTGTTCCCGAGCGGTTCGATTACCGGGGCGCCCAAGGCGCGCACCATGGAGATCATCCGCGAGCTCGAGCAATGCCCACGTGGCGTCTATTGCGGCAGCATAGGCTGGTGGGGCCCCGGACGCCAAGCCTCGTTTAACGTCGCCATCCGCACTGTGACCGTCGACGCGCAGCGTGGCGAGGCGCACTGTCACGTGGGCGGAGGCGTCACGTGGGACTCACGCGCCGCCCTGGAGTACGAGGAGTGCCGCTCGAAAGCGGTGTTTCTCTCCTACAAACGCCCAGTCTTCGAACTATTGGAAACGCTGCTGCTTCAGCGTGAAAGCTATTATCTGCTGGACGAGCACATGCAGCGGCTTCTCAACAGCGCCGCCTACTTCGGCTACCCCGTGGAAGAATCCAGCGTGCGCGAAGCATTGCACAATCAGCAAACGGAGCTACTGCATGGCGGGGCTACGGGACCGCATAAGGTGCGCTTGCTACTGGATGGCGCCGGCGGAGTGCGAACCGAAGCCGCGCCCGTCACCGCCAATGCTGAACCGGCGCGCGTGGCTCTGGCGCCGGAACCGGTAGATCGCGACGACGTGTTTCTCTATCATAAGACCACCCATCGCGCGGTCTATGAAGCGGCGTTGTCGGCCTGTCCCGGTTACGACGATGTGATCCTTTGGAACCAGGACGGCGATCTCACGGAGAGCGTATGGGCCAATCTCGTTATAGAACAAGACGGTCGTTTTCTCACGCCGCCAGTCGATTCGGGCTTGTTGGCCGGCTGCATGCGGGCCGCGCTCTTGCACGAAGGCCGGATCGAAGAGGCGCGGCTGGCGCGTGAAACTCTCGAGACAGCAGACCGGGTATGGCTCATCAACAGCGTGCGCCGTTGGATGCCTGTTGCGGGAATCTCCCTCAAGCAAAGCGACGCCAAAACGGTCCAACGCTAAGTAACACAAGGCAGGGTATTCCGATGCCCTCGATCCGGGCGCGGGTCGTCTCTGAGGCTGGAAAGACAAGGATAATGGATGCTATAGAACGGCAACAGAACGAACGGAATATCGGCGCAACGATCTTCGCGATATGGCTTTTGATTTGCATCGTAACCGCCGGCGTAACCGCCAGCGAATCAGATACAAGGCAGGAACCCGCTAGGCCAGCGCCGGTGACGGACGCCTCATGAGCGACATCCACCGTTCTGCATCATATCTTCTCCTTATCTATGCCGCGGCGTGGCCGCTACAGGTCTACCAGTTCCTCCCGTTTACCGGCATGTATCTCACAACCGCGGTGGGCGTGTTGCTCGCGGCCCTATGGCTTTGGGACGTTTCGAAGACGCGGAGCTTGCGCTGGCCGTTTGAACTCGTCTGGCCGCTGGTGATTATGCTTGCCGTCTTGTGGGTGACGGCGTGGCGTGAAGGCGGCGCGTTGCCGGTTCGAACCACCGCGCAGGTGTTTCTATTCGGCGCTGTCCTGCATTTTGCGCGCAATCGAGAACTCATTAAGCGTTGTATCACTTGGAGCGTGTGGGGCGCCGGCGCGGCCGCCGTAGCAGCCGCGCTCGTATGGCGGGACGCGATCCCCCCAACGGCCTACAGCACGGTCAACCCGGTCACGCTTGCTCCCGCCCACGACCTCATGGGCGGCGTGTTGACGCTTCTCATCGGCGGCGTGCTGGCCCACATTCCTCGCGGCGCGCGCGTCAACCCGGTGACTGTGCGTCTGACCGCGGCTGCCGTTCAGGCGCTAGCGCTCATTGTTTGCGCCTACGTAGTGTGGGGCGCAGTCACCAACGGCTTCGCATGGAACGCTCCGGCCTTTTCACGTCTCGGGCTCGCGGATTGGGCCGCCATGGTTCTGGCTGCATGGACGGTGACCCGCGTGGCGGCCAAGCTGTGGGTAGATCGCCAGATCGCATTCACCCGAATGCATGCGTTTCTTATCGGCGCGACCCTCCTTATGGTCGCATGGTTTACCCTGTTCGATACGCCCGTTAGAGGCGGGCACGTGTACGTGCTGGGGCTTGCCGCTGGTTTCGTTGCGTTTCGGCGCGGACCAGCTATCGCTACGCCGCGCCATCAGTGGATCGCTGCGCCGCTGCTCGCGTTAGCCGCCGTAAACGCGCATTGGGTGGACGCGAACAATCCACAGGATCCCCGGCATTACGCCGCCGAAGCCGAAGCTGATCTACAAGCCGGAGACTACGCAACACTCGACGCCCGGCTCGCACACATCGAGCGGTTCGCGCCGGGGGATGGCGCCAGCGGATACTGGCGCGCACAAGCTTTTCTCGAGCAGGGCAACGCGCCGGCGGCAGCCGTACAGTTTGAGCGGGTTGTACCCCCCCCGCCCGGCCGCCGGTTCCTCTCTCCCCCCTCCGAAACACAGCGAACCGCCTTGATGGTTGCGCTGCGAGATCTGTGCTCATCACTCGAAGAATCGGAACGCCAATGGGCCTATGAGCGCGCCCTGGCCGCCCAGGGTGAACCCGACCAAGCTATTGCAGCACTCGCCACGCGCAGCCGCTTGCCCGTCGCGGATGCGGATACAGGACCACACCTCCATGAGATCGCCGCGTTCCTCATTGGAGGTCCGAACACCTGCGAAACACTCGAGGCGGACTTGAAGGCATTGGGCTCCGAACACTTAAGCGCCCTCCTGAGCGCATGGGGCGCGCGATGGACACACGCCGCATCATTTCCGCAACCCGTCTCCGTGGCGGCGCGCCGAACAGCCACGCACGTCGAGATCGCTATGTTCACTGCAGCGGCGAGCGAACCGGTTACTACACGCCTGCTCCTCGCCGAACCCGCACCATCTGTGACGGAACCGGCCCAGGTTGAGCTACAGTGGGAACATGGCGTCAGCGGCGAGTCCATCAATTTGATCGCCACGGACGGTAAATTTCGTCAAACCCTCGCCGGCGCATATCCCGCCGCTGTCGGTGGCCCTCGAATCGTTACCACGGGTCATACGGTGTCCGGACGGCGTCTCTCGCACGTGGCCGCCATTCTCGCTGCGCAATAGTTGCGCCTGTGAACGAAACGGAATCAGCGTTCCCACGTGTGCAAAGCTATCCGCATTTCTTCGCGATGCTTGGTTTTTCCAGCGGTGGCCCGCATGAGGTTTGAAGTAATCGCTGGCGCGGTGGCAGAATACCGCCGTCCGTATCGTGGATGCGTCACCCGGACTTATGTTAAGGGGGAAACGTTTTACTTACCTATACTCCGGCGCCGCGCGTGCGAGGCCGGTTGCCAAAGACGCAGGAAGGAAAGAGAAGATTCCATGCATTTTTTTCAGGAAGACGAGCAAGAAGAACGACGAACACCCGAACCATTGGCCCTGCGGCTTCTTAAGGCGCGGACGGTCATGATTAGCGGCCAGGTCGATCAGGAGCTCGCGGAACGCGTTATTTCGCAGTTGTTGATCATGGACGCGGAGTCCTCGGACCCTATCCGCGTCGTCATTACGTCGCAAGGCGGACACGTGGATTCGGGCTACGCGATACATGACGTGATGCGTTACGCTCTACGCTCCGAAGTGTTGGCCATCGGCGCCGGCTGGGTTGCCAGCATTGCGGTGCCTATTCTATTCGGCGCGACGAAGCCGAACCGGATGGCCCTTCCCAACACGCGCTTCCTTTTGCACCAGCCTTCGGGCGGCGCGGGAGGCCATCTTTCGGATATCCGGATCGAGGCGCAGGAAATCATGAAGATCCGGGAGAAGCTGAACAAGCTACTAGCTCAAGAGACGGGCAAAGATGTCGAGCAGATCGCAAGAGATAGCGATCGCAATTTCTGGATGTCAGCCGAAGAAGCCCTGGAATACGGCATAATCAACCAAATAATCTCAAGCGTGGATGACCTGAAGCGGTAGCGGGTAGCGTTGCCGCCCGGGATAACGAAAGTGCTCAACGCATTAGCGGAAGGGATCACCATGGACGCGCCGAGAATTGCTGGAACAAGGCCTGCCGTACTCAAACTGGAACCCGGAAACTACTTCTGTTGCGCCTGCGGACTCAGTCAGAATCAGCCTTGGTGTGATGGCACACACACAGGCACTGGCTTTGCGCCTAGAGAACTCGTGGTGGATGAAGCGCGCACCTACGCCTTGTGCATGTGTAAGCAGAGCGGCAAATTGCCGTTGTGCGATAATACGCACAAGCAACTCCCGGAAGAGGACTGAACCGTCGCCCATAGCCGGTGTGGCGCTCGCGGCGCCTTTCAGCAGAAATCCACGGTGATAGAGGGCCGAGGGTCTATTGACGACTTCGCGTTCTTCCGCTAAGTCGTCGAAAGAACGCCGTGCTGTAGGACCGCCGCCTTTCGGTACGCGTAGCGCTTGGGCTGGGGG
>PUMX01000297.1 GCA_003552485.1 Candidatus Hydrogenedentota bacterium | reverse complement strand
GATAATCTGAATGCAGTGGGGAATCACGCGCCTGCGGTTGCGAGGGCAGAGTAAAACCGCCGCCGGTGTTTAGTTGACATTTCCTGAGAAAAAGGCTTGCAATTTCTTGTCAGTTATGGCAAATTAGAGACCTGATAGGCGTGGAAGGCCCCCAAAATAAGGGGTTGCATTTTAGAGAATGCTCGGCTATACTGGCCATGCGATTAAGGGGAAAACCTTCCCAAAGGGGTGTCTAAAGCGTCGGCGCCCCACCGGCCGAGGGGCACGTCGAAGGCCGGAATTGTCAAGATTTAGTTTTTGTTCATAGAGCACTACCCATCGTCAACGGGTTCCGAATCTGGCAGCGGAAGGAGGGATGAAGACAGCCTAGAGGAACTTGCCCGGAACCGTTGAACTTACGATGTTTTCTCGATAGATAAGTTGTGTGACGTTAGCTCAGCAAGGGATGGAGAAACATGGTCCGTCCGTCTGCTGGATCCCGCAGGCGGTTGAGTACATCCGCCTGGAGTTAGATACAAACTGACAAACACCTAAAGGAGATTGCGCATCATGCGTAAGACTTTGATTGTAATGTGCGTCGCAGCCGCTGTTTTCATGACAGCGCCGGCTTTCGCCGAACTGCAGAACGTCACAGTGGATGGCTCGATCCAGATTCGCGCCAACTACTACCGGAACACGTTTGCCAGCCCGACGGGTCAGTCGATTCGTTGGCCGGGCCAGTTTCTGTTTAAGCGCCCCATTGGCGGCGTGCTTCAGGGCGCAGTTCCTGGCCAGACGGCCAACCTGCTTACCCCGAACCTGATTAGCCCCTATCGCTGGGACAGCCGGGGCAACGATGTCGATCATGTCGAGCAACGGACCCGTCTCGGCGTGCATGCCGACTTCACCGATCAGGTGACGGCTTACATCGAGCTCGACAATTACAACTTGTGGGGCGATGACTTCCGTTCGGATTGGATCGACGGAACCGATTTTCGTCCCGTAGGCGGCAGCAATGTCGAGATCTATCAGGCCTATGTGCAGGCCGACGACATGTGGGGTTCGCCGTTGGCCATGCGGATCGGTCGTCAGGAGATGGAATTCGGCAGCGGCTGGCTGGTCGGCACGAACTCGGCCGCTCCGTTCTTCACGGGCCTGTCGTTTGACGGTATCCGCGCGTCGTACAACGTCGATGAGTTCACCGTCGATGTGTTCGGCACGCAATTGGCCGAGAGAAGCCCGCGCTGGCAGGACGACAACGTGACGTTCGCCGGCGTGTACGCCAGCTGGCTGGGCATGCCGGACCATGAGTTCGACGCCTACTGGCTGTGGTTGCGTGACCCCACGCCGTTGGCGGACACCAACCTGATCTTCCTCGCCGAGTGGTTCGAGGACCTTTTCGGCGTCGATGATTACGACACGCACAACGTGCACACGTTTTGCCTCCGCGGAGCCGGCACATTCGAAGGTTTCGATTACGAAGCCGAAGTCGCCTGGCAGCTTCACAACGATGCGTCCCAGGTGGGTTACCTGTTCAGGCCCTTTGTTTACGGTGACAACCGCGCCGATTCGAACAACTGGGCCGGTCAAGCCGAAGTCGGCTACACGTTCGACGCCGTGGCCAACCCCCGGGTGTTCTTGAAGGGCGCCTACATCGGCGGCGAAGACAACCGTGACCTCGACTTCTGGGAGTGGCTGAATCCGTTCTACCGGGCCGACGCCAGCGTGAGCTTTAACCGCTTGTTCTCGGATGTCCATTACAGCCGGTTCTTCGGCTTCCGCGACATGAGCAACGTGTGGTTGGCCGGCGGCGGCGTTGAAGCCATGGTGATGGAAGACCTCGAGGTCGCATTGACGCTGAACCACCTGCGTGCGATCGAGGAATTCCGTTCCCCGGCTCATTTCCGTCTGGGACGGTTCCGTGTGCCCATCGCGCCGCGTTTCAGCTTCTGGGACACCAGCAACTCGACCAACCTGGGTTGGGAAGCTGAGTTGAACGCGACCTACCACTACACAGAAGACTTGGTCTTCGAGGCTGGTTGGGCGCACCTGTTCGCTGGCAAGGGTCTTGAAGAAGGCCAGTTTGTCGACCGTCACGGTCTCGGCTTTGTCGGCGGCAGCAACGACAGAGACGCCGATTACGTGTACCTCGAGACCCGTCTGTCCTTCTAACCTTTTGGTTAGACAGACTGAGTTAGTCGTAACGTAACGCCGCGCGCCCCCGTGGCTAGCATATAGCCGCGGGGGCGCGGCTTTGTGTTCGCCTCTTTTCTCTTTCCCAACGCGCGCCGGTCAATTGCTCTTTGGGATATATCCGCATGTTTCGCGATAGTCGACAATCTCCCTCCAGTGACGACCCACGCCAGGGGGAAACCTAAAATCCCACTACGCGGGGCCTTGGCGGCGGCGGCGCCGAGCCGTGCTGGTGAACGGCCAAGTGATGAGCCAACACCGCGCAACGGTCCGCGTCGATAAGATGATCGTCGCCTTTCTCATAGATGATCCGCCCAGCGGCGCCATGGTGGTAAGTGTGCCCCGCATACTGCGTCTCCCGGTCCGGCAACGGCGGAAACCGGATGGTCCTTTCGGCCATATGCCGCTCGAGCAGCTCCGTCATTACTTCCTTCACCACGCGCCGCTGCGGCGTCCCGTCGGGTAAAGGTTCGAGTTCGATTACGCTGCCGAATTCGAAGGCGTGCATGCGCGCGCACCAATCCGCGCCCAGACTCATCAGCCGGTGCGCCATCGCTCGCCCGTTGTTGCCGCAGTCGATGCCGATGGCGTCGAAGCCGTACGCTGCGTCAAGCGCCTCAATGATTTGCTGTTGGCGCACGTAGTTCACGCCGCGCAGATGGACGCGGGCAACGTTGACGAGATAAGGTCCGTCGGTTCGGTACACCACGAACTCCGAGGGATCGCGTGCGTAGCCGAGATCGCAGCCCAGGTAGTGCGTTCCCTCCGCAATATTGGTCGGAGGCTCATAGGCTTCGCCTTCACCGAGCTTCGCCTCGTGAAAATCTGGTTCCACGCTGACGCACGCCAGGTAGTCCTCAAGGTTGAACACGGCTTGGGCGGGCGCGCCGTGCTGACCCAACACGCGGTGCACGTAGCCCGGCGAATCGCGTCCGCCGTAGAGCCGCGCCAGTTCCGCATCCTTCTCCGGCGTGAATTCGGGATTCAGCGAAGACGGCCAGTTGTACTGTTCGGCGTCCGGCATGTGCGTCATCCGGTGAAACGTGTTCCGCAAACCATTGGGCACGCCGTACACCCAGCGCCAGCCGCCGCCGTTTAGCGATTGGAACAATTCGGACCAAGCGGTTTCCGTCATCTCCTGGGCCTCGTCCACGATCTGCCAGTCCACGTGCAGGCCTTGGAAGTTCATTCCATGAGGACCGGCAATCCGTCCCCACAATACGAATCCATTGGTGAACCGTAGGAACCACGATGGACTGCGCTTCAGCTCCGCCAAACTCGGGGCCAGGGCTTCAGTCGTCTGAAACCGGTGGATCAAACGCTGCATAAGGGGGAACAAGTGATTCTCGCACTGGGTGGCGATGAGCATCTGCCGGTTCGGCCAGGCCGCCATGGCCCAAGCGGCGATAATCTCGATCTCCGCCGTCTTACCCACGTCGCGCCCGTCACAATGCGTCTTGCGCCGGGCCAGTGATTCTAGCGACGCCCATTGATAATCCCGCACACGCCACGGCTCGCCGCGCGGTCCCGTGAGATGCGCCCCGGCGAATTGCGAGCGCCGGTGCAACGCCAGCCAGCGGTCAATCTCCTCATTGCTGAAGCCGCGCCGGCGTAGCTGGTTCCGCGCCCGGCGCACGTTCCACGGCAGGCTCATAAACGGGACGTCCTTGCTTCCGCAACGGCGCCGTCACTCTTCGGCTTGTCCATGAACCTCCGTCTTCGCGCCATTGTTCTTCGCGTGTTTGTGTTGTTCGAAGGCAAGCGCGTCCTCGAGCACACCGTCCGCTTTTGCGATAAGCGGCGCCATCTCGTCAGCCAGTCCTTGTTCCAACGGCGTTCCCGCACGTTGGCACGCGTCTTCAATTTCACGCACCGCCTTGCGCCTCCTTTCTATTGCCTTGTTCAGCAACTCGTGATCCGCGGGGGTCAACTCCGTGTCCTGAACGGCGAAGCCGTCAAGCACGCGGCGCAACGCCAATGAAGCCAACACGAGATCTTCGATACGCAGGGCAAGCAGCGGCGTAAACGACGCGCCGTTTGCAGCGCACACCTCTCTTATGCCGCTGCGCAATGCCTCCATGAACGCGTCGTCTTCGGGTTTACACAGAGCGCCTTGGACCAATGCGTCCGGCGGAGCTTGCGACACGCTTTCAGTAGTCATTCAACACTCCCAATGATCTCGTGCATCACATACCCTAAGCACCATGACCGCGCGATCCGCGTAATCGCCGTCACGTCTTTGAATACTCGGTCTTCCAGTATCGAAAGGCTGGGGGCGAAAAATTGCTACAGCAACCATGGAGATTCCTAATCATCCGCGCGACGTTGAGCCCCATTCGCAATCAAATTTGTTGACGACAAGCCACGGTTCCTCTACACTGCAATTGATGTCGGTGGCCGGGATGTTGAACGACCTATGGGGAGACGCCGCCATGGAAGTGGCTGGGCTGCAGAGGCTTATCGGCGTGTTCGGACTTGGCTTGGGCGTGCTGGTGGGAATTGCGGCGGGCGTCGGCAGTTACACCTTCCATTACGCCAAAGGTACGTCTTATCTGGGTGACGACCCGGCCACGTGCGCCAATTGTCACGTGATGCAAGGCCATTACGACGCATGGCTGAAATCCAGCCACCGCCACGTGGCCACATGCAATGACTGTCACACCACGGAAGGCTTCTTCTCCAAGCAGTTCGTGAAAGCTATCAACGGATGGAATCATTCCGTGGCGTTCACGACGGGGGATTTTCACGAACCCATCCAAATCAAGGAATGGAACCGGCGGATTACTGAACAGAGTTGCCGGCGGTGCCACGAATCAGTCGTTCATCAGATTGACATGATCCCCGCCAACGGGGAGCCTAGGTCGTGTATTCGGTGCCATGATTCCGTAGGCCATTTGCGCTGAGCCCGACGGCGCCGCAGAAAACAGCGGAGGACGGTTGCTATGAGCGAGCAAGGTAACCAGCCAGCGGCAGTATCTTACAGACGCTTTTTCGCGACCGTCGCTGTGACGGCGGTTGTCGTGGCCGTCATCGCTATTGGGGTGACAGCGCTCCTGGTGAATATCTTCGAGCGGCAGCGTGAAGCCGAGCAGCCATTCCTGCGCGTTGTCGAGATCGACGATTATACGGACGATCCCGCCGTGTGGGGGCAGAACTGGCCGCATCAGTATGATTCCTACAGGCGCACAGTAGATATGGAGCGCACCCGCCACGGCGGCAGCGAAGCCATTCCCCGCACCCCGGACGAGGCTGATCCGCGCAGTATAGTGGCGCAATCACGGCTCGAGGAAGATCCGCGGCTGGTGACGCTGTACGCAGGCTACCCCTTCGCCGAAGACTTCCGCGAGGCCCGCGGTCATGCGTACATGCTCGAGGATCAAATTCACACGCGGCGGCAGGAAGTGGCTCCGCAGCAGGGCAACTGCCTGCATTGCCACTCGTCGGTGTACACGGCTTATTTGGAACTTGGCGACGGCGACATCCAGCAAGGGTTTGATGTGCTCAATCCCATGCGTTACGAGGAGGCCGTCGAATATGTCGAACACCCCGTGAGCTGCATTGACTGCCACGATCCCGACACCATGGCGCCGCGCATCACGCGGCCCGCTTTCATGCGGGGCATCAGCGCCTACAAGGAGTCGCAGGGCATCGAGGACTACGATGTCAATCGCGACGCGTCGCGGCAGGAGATGCGCTCATTCGTGTGCGCGCAGTGTCATGTGACGTATCACTTCGACGCGGAGACGCGCGCGCTCACCTATCCATGGGACAATGGCATCCGCGCTGACGAGATCCTTCAGTACTACGAGGACATCGAATTCACGGACTGGGTCCATGAGAAGACGGGGACGAACGCGCTCAAGACTCAGCATCCCGAATTCGAGATGTGGAACCAAGGGACCCATGCCGCCGCTGGCGTATCTTGCGCCGATTGTCACATGCCCTACGAACGCGTGGGCGCCATGAAAGTTAGCAGTCACAACGTGCGCAGCCCGCTCTTGAACGTGGCGGCGTCGTGTCAAACCTGCCATAACGTGTCCGAGGAGGAACTGCTGGATCGCGCCCACGGTATTCAGGACCGGCATTTCGAGTTGCGCAACCTCGCCATAGACGCCGTCGTCGATCTTATCCATGAGCTGGCGGTTTTCCGCGAGGCTGGCGCAACCGATGAAGAGCTCGCGCTGGCCCGGGAGCAACACCGCAAAGCCCAGTTCTATGTGGACTTCGTTGAATCCGAGAACTCGATGGGCTTCCACGCGGCCCAGGAATCTGCGCGCGTGCTAACGCTGGCCATTAATCATGCCCGTTTCGGCCAACGAGCCCTGCGCGACGAGGCGTCGGTCGAATTGCTGGAGCGCGCGCGCGAGGCGTTGCTCGAAGCCGAGCCGCCCCGGCTGCCCGATGAAGAAGACGTCGAAGAAGCGCCCGAGGCCGATGGCGCCGAAGATGGCGCTGGGGATGAGGAAGCCACCTCTGAATCCCACGCAAGGCGTTAGTCCATTACGCTTAGAACCTCGATAGCTGATGAGCGGGATGAGGCGGGTTCCATCCCGCTCGCGGCTTTACATTTCCACGGAACCCGTCTGAAGAATTGGAATTCCCTTCGTCAACCTGCCAAGATCCCCCTTGCAAAGTGGAAACATGAACCTAGTGAGGAATCGCTCTTATGCCGGTCCGCGTTCGTTGGCGAGAGTTGCTGCTGGTAGTCTTGGTGTTGACCGTCCTCGTGCTTCTGGCGCTGCCGCGAATCCAGTATGTCATTCACGAGACGGACCGGCTAAACTGTCAAGAGAATCTCCGGCGTTGGTCCGTTGTTTTCAGCATGTACAGTCACGAGGATCCCGGCAACGCGTTTCCGCCCATAGCCCACACTGCGCGCACTGGTATTACGCCAGCCGATGACGAGATGCCCTTTCACGCGACTCCGTTCGGCGCGGCGGTGTATCCCGAATATATGAGCGAACTCGACAAGCACATCTGTCCGGGCTCGCGCTATGAGCGGGCCATGTTGGATGGGCCGGACGGGCTTTGGCGCGACCCGGATACCGGCGAACAAGACCCGGCGCGGCTGGTGTCGCCGGACTACATCTACCTGGGCTATCTGCTGACCGAGTCCGGCCACGCCGCGACGCTGTTTGCCGCGCTGCTCGAAGGCGCCGGTGAACAAGGCGACGCGGACATCGTGTTAGCCGGTGCTTTGGCCCCAGAAGAATTGCCGGCTATCGCGGATGAACAGCTCGGCCCGGCATTCGCTGAACGCGACGTGCCCCTGCCGCAACTTGGCTCGCCGATTGCGGCGGAGCGGCTGTTGCGTCTGCAACGCGGCGCTTATCGGTGGTTGGGGGATCCGTTGGCGGGCGAGCTTCCCGGCGAGGAAGCGGCGGCGGAGGTTCCCGTTATGTGGGACCGGTGCGCCATGGATCCCACCGGCCGCATAAGCGCTTATCATCTTGGCGAAGGTTTCTGGCCGGGACCGGCCGGCCATGTGTTGTACATGGATGGAAGCGTCGCGCCCATGGAGTATGGCGCCGGTTTCCCGATGGATCCGGCGAGCGCGGTGCTGCACGATCTGCTGCCCGGCGGATAGACAATCACGACAGGCTGAACGGCGCATCATCCAGTAGGGGGGACGCCATTGTGACGGGCCCACCGGACTGGCCGGCGCCCTTACCCGCAATTGCAACGGCTATTGGAGGAGTTGTGTCTCATGAAGACCCGTATCCGTGTTATGGGGCGCGCGGCTGTCATCGCCGCAACGGCGGCCGTGTTCGCCGCGCCCGTTGCTGCCGAGCCCATTGATATCGGTTCACGGCTTGAGTTGTTTGTTGACGATCATCTCATCGAAGACATGCACGGCCTCGAAATGCGGCTGCACCATCCAGTCAAGCTCCCCCTGGCGGATTCACCCCTACCCAGCGGTCACTACATCACGGTGCTCAAGGATGGTGACCAATACCGCGCCTATTGGCGGGAAATGGACCCGGATTACGACGGCGAGGACCGCCGCAGCGGCAATCCCGGTGAGCTGGTGCGGTACGCGGAAAGCGCGTGCGGACACGAGTGGGAGTTCCCCGATCTTGGCCGATACGAAATATCGGGTTCGCGTGAAAACAACGTGCTTCTGGCCAATATGCCGCCCTATCTCCACAATTTCTCGCCCTTTATTGACACGCGCGCGGACGTTGACGAGAGCGAACGTTACAAAGCGCTCGCGGGTCATCCCCGCCGTGCCGAAGACGGGCAGCGGCGTGGCGGGCTGCACGCGTTCGTATCCCCCAATGGGCTCGATTGGGAGCGCGTGGGCGAAGCCATCCCCTTTCCCGAAGGCCACCGCCACGCTTTCGATTCGCAGAACGTCTCCTTCTGGTCCGAAGCGGAAGAACGCTATGTCGCCTACTCCCGCCCCTTTACCGAGCCCGATCGGCTGCGCAGCATCAGCCGCGAAGCCTCGGAGGATTTCCGTGAATGGAGCGAGCCGGTGGCGATGACGCCGAACCG
>PUMX01000174.1 GCA_003552485.1 Candidatus Hydrogenedentota bacterium | reverse complement strand
AGAGCGAGCCGGCTTGCCCTGGCGCCCCCTTTGGCGCCGCCCATGCCGTCAGCGACCGCAAACAGGCTAGGCGCGGATTCAGCGCCGTCCAGCTGCGTTGGCGAACTTACCAAACACGCATCTTCGTTGCGGGCGCGTTTCCTGCCCACGTGTGATATGGCGTGAGCCTCCAGGTAAACGCCTTGCCAGTGTTGCTCATAGTTCTCTTCATCTGACGGCCCCTGAAGAACCGTCACGTTGTCATTCATATCGATTGGATACCTCAACTTCAGATTATGTGTGTGGCCGTCAAAAAAATGCGGGTCTTCTGCT
Source organism: Candidatus Hydrogenedentota bacterium (assembly GCA_003552485.1). Lineage (GTDB taxonomy): Bacteria > Hydrogenedentota > Hydrogenedentia > Hydrogenedentales > SLHB01 > PUMX01. The sequence continues at coordinate 8,371 of PUMX01000174.1, read as the reverse complement.
GAAAGCCGAATCTTAGTCAATATTGTAAGGTGTAAATGGTATTAATGCAACATTAATCCGAAACTCGCGAAACAGGCCCCGCTTTTCGGGTTAAGTGAAGGGGCTGGCCCCGTGATTCCGTACTTGGATGGCCATGGGGCCCGCCACCCGTACGTTGGGCAACGGACGAGGTCGCTCTCCGTTAGGGAGCTCTTTACGCTGTTTTGTCCAAGGATGACAAACAAGCTAAGTGAAGTGTGACACGATGTGTTTCTCAATGCAAGGATCAACCTCCCAATTCCCATCGCCAGGCAGTTTGCGCTCCATCTCATCCGGTGGTTGGTGACCACTCAGCCCGCCACACAAAAAAGCCCCCGCGCTTCCCTCGCGCGGGGGCCTGATAATAAGGGGAGAAGCAAGAGAGCGTTACTTGATCTCGATCTTCCGCGGACGGAGGCTCTCCTGCTTATGCAAGGTTACCGTGAGCAGCCCATTCTCCATGTGCGCGTCAACTTTTTCCCGGTCAATCGCCCGGCTTAACGTGAATACCCGGCGAAAATCGGTAGCGGGTCGTTCAGCGACGCGCAACGGAGCTTGCTCCTCATGCTGCTTCCTGTGCCCTGTAATGGTGAGTTCGTTGTCCTTGATCTCGAGGTCTACACTATCCTTGGGCACGCCAGGAAGCTCTACCTCCAACGTCACCGTTTCAGGGTGCTCTATGATGTTCACCCGTGGGACGGCGTACCGTTCACGTTGACGCCGTTCGGTGGGCTGTCTCGTTTCTCTCGTCGCCATTTCCTGCGTCGTCATAGTAATCCCTCCTTTCCATTATGTTTTCTGCGCCTCGTGTAGGCGGCTTAGTTTGTTTTCACGTCGATCTGGCGAGGTTTGGCTTCTTCCCGTTTCGGCAGCTTGATCCGCAAGACGCCCTCTTCGTACTGGGCTTCCACGTTTTCAGCGTCAAAGCCGCCGGGGATTTCAAACGAACGCTCGAAACGACCATACTGCCGTTCATAACGCCGATAACCCCGCTCTTCATCCTCGCCTTCCTTGTGCTCGGACTGGCGCTCGCCTTTTACAGTAAGCACGTTGTCAATCGCGGTGATGTCGAGCTCTTCTTTCTTCATGCCGGGGATATCGAGCTCCACGATGTAATGGTCGTCGGTCTCGCGCAGATCCGCAGCGGGCATCCACGCTCCTTCTAACGGGCTAAGCTGTCCGCCAAACTCTCCGAGCAGACGGTTCATTTGGGTTTCCAGATCCTGCAACGCGCTCCAAGGCGCAATGTTGCCTGCATCTTTCCAACGCACCAAAGCCATAAGTAATCCCTCCTTTCATGCAGTATCTCTTCCAACTACGCCGACGATTGTCGGCGTGTTTCCTCACGTCTTCACCTCCTAGTAAGCAACCGGTGTGCCAAGTATGCGGGTGTTGTGTAAAACACTGTATGACAAGTAGTTATGAGGTATGCCCTTGTGAGGGCAAGGCGTGAGCCGGCGCATATGTTTCAATTTGCATCGCGATGTGTTGCAGGCTCGAATGATGGCCGCGCAGCATGCCGGGGCGGTTAACTTGTGTGGATGGCTACCGATAAATACAATAGCGCCGCCATGGCGCTCCGTTTGTGTGCAAAGGCTGAGCGGACGCCGTCGTTTCTATCAGCGCTCTGTTTCGATTCGGCGTCATCGTATCGGCATCCGTTCGGGGGGACGACGCCTTCAAGGAGGCCCACAAGAGCTAGGGGGAAGTATGTCATTGTGTTGTGTGTTTGAGCAGTGGGGGAGATTTTGTCGGTTGGCCCTTATCGTGATGATTTTGGGTCTCATTCCTATGGAAAGCATGGCGGAATTGCTGAATGTCGAGGTCGGCGGGGAAATCCGCATCCGGGGCCGGTATTTCCGCAATAACTGGGCGGAAACGCTGACGACGCCTGGGGAGCTTCGCATTCCGGATCAGTTCCTCGAGCAACGCCCAATCGGACCGTGGGGCGCGCGCAGCCGTTTTAGCTGGGAACGGCGGGGAGCGGACAGTGATTATTTCGAGCAAAGCGCCCGCCTTAATGTGAGCGCGCACTTCTCAGAAGACCTCATGGCGTTTATCGAGCTGAAGAGCTACGACGTATGGGGCGACCAGTTTCGTACCGATTGGATATCCGGTGAGGACTATCCGCCCGTCGGCGAGCGCCGGCTTAATGTCTTTGAGGCCTATATTCAAAACGAAAACTTCCTCGGGCAGCCGTTGCGGCTTCGAATCGGACGGCAAGCGCTCGAGCATGGCAAAGGATTTTTGGTCAGTAGCCGGTACGGTATCATCGACCGGTCTTGGGATACCCTTAGGCTGACCTACGAAGGCGACTCCTTTGATATCGACGGCTGGATAGCGATGTTGCACGACAGTGGCATGGCCGAGCAGGACGGCGACGTTACCATGCAACTGCTGGAAGGGCGCTACCACGCCTGGGATCCGCTGGATATCGCGCTCTACTGGCTGTGGATCCGCGATCCCCGCGCGATATCGGACACGAACCTCATCTTCCTTGCGGAATGGTTCGAGGATTTGTTTGGGGTGGATGACTATGATACGACCCACCTCCACACGTTGGGCCTGCGCGCCCACGGGGAGACAGGCCCCCTCGATTATGATCTCGAGCTTGCTATTCAACGCGGGTACGCGGGTGGTGTGGGGCATCGATTCCAGACGGATGTCTATGGCGACAATCGCGCCCGCTTCGACAATAATTGGGCGATGGATGTGGAGGTGGGGTACACCTTTGAAGAGACGCCTTGGCAGCCCCGTGTGGCGTTGGGCGGCGCGTATTACAGCGGGGAGGACAACCGGAACCTCTCGTTTGCCGATTGGCTCAATCCGTTTCACCGGCCCGAAGCCAGCGTCTCGTTCAATCGGGTTTATTCGTTCTTCTCGTACAGCCTTCTCATGGATCTGACCAAAGAGATGAGCAATTTCCATCAGATTCGAACAAGAGTGCGCGCACAGCCAACCGACCAGATCACTGCCAACTGGGAGCTTGCCTACTTCGGCGTGAACGAGACTTTCGATTGGCCGCGCAATGTGCGTGTTGGCCGTTATCGTGTGCCCATCGCGCCCAACCTGCCGTTCTGGACTCAATCGTCGAGCAGCCGGTTGGGTGTGGTCTCACATCTTCTGTTGAGTTACCAGTATTCTGAGGACTGGAATATCAACGCAGGCTGGGAGCGCCTGTTTATCGGCGATGGGTTGCGCGACGGCAACTTCACGCACCGCAACGGGCTGGAGTACAGCGGGGGAAGCGGTCACGCAAACGCCGCGGATTTGTTCTACCTCGACACGCGCATCAGCTTCTAGCGCCAAGGCGGCGGAGACGCCAGCTTAGATTGTAAATGGCTTCGCCCGTATAATGGGCGCAATCGTAACATGGGGGACATCTCCACGTTCCGGCAGGTTCGACGAACGGGGGAGATGTCCCGTATCTTGTTAAGCAAACCGTGTGCGCGGAACCCCCTATGTGAAGTCTGCATATGGACTCGCGATGAGCCCGCCGTCTTCTCGTCTTGGTTAGGAACGCCCCGGGGCATGGCTGGCACGTTTGGCGGCGTTCCCCTTCGCCTATGTAGCGCCAATAGCATATGAAGTCATTTGATAGAGAGCTCGTGAGCGGCAATGTGGTCCGGTCGGTGTGGAAATTGGCCTGGCCCGCCGTGCTCTTGCGGCTGATTGATGGGCTCCATAGTGTAGTGGACCACATCCTCGTCGGCCAGTTCGTAGGGCATGAGGGTAACGCTGCAGTTGGCGCGGCGTGGCTGCTGTTTCTGGTCGTCATGCTGTTGCTCGTATCGCTGTTTCAGGGTATGGTGGTCCTGGCCTCGCGCTACTCGGGTATGCAAGACCGCGCTAATCTTAGCGACGTGGTCTATCAGACCCTCATCACCACCGTCTACTTGATCATATTCTTCATCGCGCCCGTGGGGTATTTCGCCGCCCCGTACTTGCTGCAGTTGGTGAACATTCGGCCGGAGGTCGAGGCGGACGCTTTGCCGTATCTGCGCATCATGTTCACGTGCTCCGCGCCTCTATTTCTTAACCTGCTTGTGACCAGCGCTTTTCAGGCCTCGGGCGATGCGAAGACCCCTCTCCTATTGGGCGTACTGACCACCACCATCAACATTATACTGAGCGCGACCCTAATCACCGGACTCGGGCCGTTTCCCGCGCTCGGAACGCCCGGCGCCGCGTTGGCTACCGCCCTCGCTCCCACCGTGAGCATCATTATCGCCTTTACCTTGGTCTATCGCGGCAAGACCATCATTCAGCGGCCGCCCGTCTACCGGTTGACGCCACAATGGCCGGTCATCAAGAGCATTGCGCGTATCGGCGGTCCCACCGGTGTGCAGGCGATTCTGCTGAACCTGGCGGGCGTGATAGTCTTCCGCAAGATTGGCGCGCTCGAACATAGCGCGGCGGCGCAGGCCGCGTTCACGATCTGCTACACACAGATCTTCTCGTTGGTGACATGGGCTTCGTTTGGGCTGCGCGTAGCCTCGGCCACGCTGATGGGACAAAACCTTGGCGCCGGCGACGCCAGCCGCGGGCGGCGCAGCGTGTATGTTGCAGCGGGTATGGGCATGCTGTGGGGGATGGTGTTGGGCGTGGTGTTTTGGTTCTTTCCCGAACCCCTGTTGTGGTTGTTTGACGCCGCGGACGAACCCGTCGTGGGCTTTGGCGTTTCATTGTTGCGTTTCAGCGCCGTCTCGGGGATGTTTCTCGCCGCGGGTTTGGCGCTCACAGGCGGATTACAGGGAGCGGGCGAAACCAAAATACCGATGTACATCGCCTTTGTGTCTCAGATCGTCATTATGCTTGGGCTGCTCCAGATATTCGACTGGCTCGATGTGCTGACGGCCAACCATATCTGGTTTGCGGTCATGACGAGCCACATATGCCGTTGGTTTATCACTCAGATCGTCTTCACCTTCGGCGCCTGGGAGAAAGGGCTTGCGCAACTGCGTAGAACGGAGGAAGGCGAAGCCGCCGCCACGCGAATGGAAGGAAACCGGCTCTGATAGCGTGGCGGCCCGCACCGCGTCCAGTCTGAAGCGCGAATCGAATCGCTGGCGCCGTCTTTGACAGCGCATTCAGGGGCCGCTAGTGTAATGGAGCATCGAAGTGGCTTCGATCGCGCGCGTATTGATGGAAACTAACTTGGTACAAGGAGGGATTATGACTCAGTATTGCGCGTTTCTCATAAGATTCTTCAGTTGTGCTGCAGTGTTGTGCGCGTTCGGGGCGCACGGGGACATTCCTCCGGTCGAGTGGGGCGATCCGGGCGTGCGCGAGTGCATGCTCGAAACAACGGAGCGGTGGCACAGCGATGATGATACGCCTCTCCCCAGCGAGGAGTATTCGACCCATGGCCCGCGCGTGCCCGCGTTTCCCGGGGCCGAAGGTTTTGGCGCGTATTCGTTCGGCGGGCGCGGCGGCGAGCTTTACCGCGTGACGAACCTCAACGACAGTGGCCCCGGTTCCCTCCGGGAAGCGATGGAGGCCGAGGGGCCGCGTATTGTTATCTTTGACGTCTCGGGCACCATCGAACTCGAATCGCGCATTACGGTGAACCATCCCTACCTGACCGTCGCGGGCCAAACCGCCCCGGGCGACGGCATCACGGTGTCCGGCCGCAAAGTTGACGTGCGCACCTATGACGCCATCATTCGTCACATCCGATTCCGGCGCGGCGTGTATGGGGATGACGTCGATGAGTGGACGTTTCGCATCCGCAGTGGTAACCACGTCATTGTGGATCACATTACCGCGTCGTGGGGCGTCGATGGCAATCTCGGCGTCACGCGCATGGACAACGCCACGGTGCAGAACAGCGCGTTGCAGAAGCCGCTGTGGGACTCGATTCACCCCAAGGGCGTGCGCGGATATGGCGCGCTGGTGCGTGGGCGGCACGGCGCCCGGTACAGCTTCTTGCGCAACCTGTGGGCGAACAATCGAGCGCGTGTGCCCCGGCCCGGCAATTATGTGAGCCATGAAGAGGATCCCGATGGTTTGCTGGTGGACTTCCGGAACAACGTAATCTATCAAGGGGTAGGCGCGAACTACGACGAGGACACAATTACGCTTTACAACTTCGTCAACAACTACTGTCTGACCGATTGGCGGCTCATTGAGCACAGCCCCTATACCCAGGGTTACTTCGCGGGGAATTACAAGTGGGGTGAGGAGGTCGAGGATCAGTGGGGCCTGCTTCGTCCAAGTGACAACGTGTCGCGAGAGGATCATGAGCAACACGAGGCTTTCGAGACCGGTGAAGTGACCACGCTGTCCGCGCCCGAGGCGTGGGAGGAAGTCATGGCGCAGGCCGGCGCGTGGTTGCGCGACGAGCACGACGAGAATGTCATCAAGGAAGCGATCAACTATCACCGCACCGAGATTAAGGGTGAGGAGCCCCAGTACGAGTTGCTGGAGTGGTGGACCGAAGGCGCCATTGACTGTCAGGACGAAGTTGGCGGGCTGCCAGAGCTCGAGTCCGTGACCATGCCCGAGTGGATCGACACAAACCGCAACGGTATCCCGGACTGGTGGGAGGCCGCGCATGGCCTCGATTCCGATGACCCGGACATTGCCAATAGAGACAGCAACGGAAACGGGTACACGAACATCGAGGACTACATCAATAACATGGACGCCATTCGCATAACGCACAAAATGGCGGGATTTGCGAACCAGTAAATCGTTTTCCAACGCCGACTCTGCGTTGAGTGTTTCCGGAGATCATGGCGTGGGCGTGCGAAAGGCGACGGCGGTTCAAAGCCAATGGGTAGGTAGGCGCGCTTGGCCCCATTCCGAACCGCGGTCGTCTTCGCGCCATGGCCGCCGCTTGTCCATTGCCGCGTGTATGGCGTAGGATTTGCATCATGAGCGGTGATCTATTCGAGGACTCGGCGGCCGAACGGCTGCGCAAGGAAGCGCCGCTGGCGCGGCGGACCGCGCCGCGCACGCTGGACGAGGTCTTGGGCCAGGAGCACATTCTTGGTCCCGGTAAGATTCTACGGCGCGCCATTGAGGCCGATCGCATTACGTCCCTGTTGCTGTATGGCCCGCCGGGATGCGGCAAGACGGCGTTGGCGCGCATTATCGCGATGCGCACGAAAGCGTCTTTCCAACCGCTTAACGCCGTGACTTCCGGCGTGAAGGAGGTCCGCGAACTCATAGCGGAGGCCAAGCAGCGCCGCATTCACGAGGAACGGCGCACGATAGTTTTCATCGACGAGATCCACCGTTTTAACCGGGCGCAGCAGGACGCGCTCTTGCCTGACGTCGAGAACGGCAATATCGTGCTCATTGGCGCCACTACCGAGAATCCGTTTTTCGCGGTGGTCGCGCCGCTCTTGTCCCGGTCCCAAATCTTCGAGTTCAAACCTTTGACGGAAGACACCATCGTTGCGTTGCTCAAACGCGCCATGGAACATCCGGATTTTGGGTTCGAGCAGTACGAGATCCGTGTTGACGAGGCGGCGCTGGCCCATTTCGCGGCCTATGCCGAAGGCGACGCCCGGCGCGCGTTAAACGGGCTCGAAGTAGCCTTGCTCACGACGCCGCCGCAGGACGGCGTAATTCACGTGAGCCGGGCTGTCGCGGCGGAGAGTATCCAGCGTAAGCTGATTCATTACGACGGAACCGGCGATAGCCACTACGATGCGGCGTCCGCCTTCATCAAGAGCATGCGCGGGACAGATCCGGACTCGACATTATACTGGATGGCCGTTATGCTCGAAGCGGGCGATGATCCGCGTTTCGTGGCGCGGCGCATTTGTATTGCGGCGGCGGAAGATGTGGGCAACGCGGACCCCATGGCCCTGGTGTTGGCTACGTCAGCATGGCAGGCCTGCGAATTCATCGGCATGCCCGAGGCGCGCATCCTGCTTGCCCAAGCGGCGACCTACGTGGCCTGTGCGCCGAAGAGCAACGCGGCTTACATGGGCGTGGAAGCCGCGTTGAAACGTGTGCGCGAAGCGCCGACCATACCCGTGCCGAAGCACTTGCAGGACGCCAGCTATCGCGGCGCAAAATCGTTGGAACGGGGCGAAGGGTACGCGTATCCTCATGATACGCCCGAGGGCTTCGCGGCGCAGAACTACGGCGTGGGGCCGGGAACGTTCTACCAGCCCGTGGATCGCGGCGTGGAAGCCGAGTTTCGCGCACGGTTACGATCGTTGTGGAAGCACGACGGAGATGACGCCAAAGACCATGGTCCGAATGGACCGGAACCGCAAGGAGAACAAGGTTGAACCAAGGAAGCCGGATAGGGGAGGGCGCCCGCCAGTGGCGTGGGCGCTTGAAAGGGCTGCACGGCTTCGCGTTTGTGGCGGCGGCGTGCGTTCTCATCTGT
>PUMX01000088.1 GCA_003552485.1 Candidatus Hydrogenedentota bacterium | reverse complement strand
TGTGACACTCAGTCACTCCAATGTGACAGAAAAATCGTGTCAGAAAGTTATTGGTATTGTCAATCCACTGAGTTGTATTATTTATATCATACAAACACAACACCAGCTACCTCGTGAAGCAAGTCTTGTGGCGGCAAAGGTGTAGGCGAGCCGTTTAGAGATGAAAAGGAAGACATCGTGGGCCCGATTCTGTACGCTGAGGTGACGAGAAACGAACTGCAACCGAAGAGGAGAATCCCACGACGCCCGGAAGCCGGGCTACCGCGTGCGGGCCGCGTACGGGAAATTGTGTTCGGCTTCACGCAATAGCGGGGCCGCCTGGTCTTTCTCCGACACGAGCGTGGGCTCGATGGGCCACTCGATGCCGATCGCCGGGTCATTGTACGCGACGGAACGTTCCGACTCGGGCGTATGAATGGCCGTGCACTTGTATAGGACCAGCGTGTTGTCATCGAGGGCCAGGAACCCATGGGCAAAACCCTCAGGAACCCATAGCGCCAGCCCGTTTTGCGCGGACAACGTCTCGCCAACCCACCGCCCAAAGGTGGGTGAACCGTGGCGCAGATCCACGGCAACGTCGTACACGGATCCTTGCAGCACCCGAACCAGCTTGCCCATGGCGTGCGGATTGAGTTGATAGTGCAGCCCGCGCAACACGCCTTTCCGCGACAAACTGACATTATCTTGTACGAAACCACGCGAGAAGCCGGCGTCGGCGAAGCTCTTTTCCGAATACACCTCGGCGAAATACCCGCGTTCGTCTCGCGCGATGCCTGTCTGCGCCACCAACACGCCTGGAATCGCTGTATCCCGCAACGTTATCGGCATGGGCATGGTTCAAAGGTCCTTCCACTTTTACGCCATCCGGCCGCCTTCCGCGACAGCGGCTCCGTGACGTTTTCCTCAAGTCAATCGGCGGCATTGTAAGGAAGAGCGGCGAATTGGAGCAACATGTGAACCCTACGGGTAAGATAGGATGCCGTCCCGAGGCGCTGTATTGCAAAAACCGGCCACCTACTCACGCCAAGAATAGATGCAGCTTGTCGACGTGAAACCGCCACCGCTCAAAACGAATACCGCAGGCCGGTGCGCAGGGTGTTTTCCCATTGGCTGCCGCCGCGGACGCCGGGATCGCTCTCGTATTCGGTGATCAACGCGGCGCGCAGATTCAGCGAGTCCGTAAGTGGAGTAACGAAGGCGAGGTCGGAGAGCAGGCGGTATTCGCCCCAGTCTTCGTCGAACTTGGGCAGGGCCACAAATTCGTGCGTCAGCTCGCTTTCCGAGAACAAGGTTCGCCGAAAGTAACTGGAAATCCGCAGGTTCCAGTCTTCCCGGGTGATCTGGCGTTCGTCGAGAACGGGGCGGCGCAACAGCGCGGCGATGTCCATAGCGGCGCGCAGATTGTCGAAACGGAAGGGCCGGGGATCGCCCACAATGCGCACAACAAAAGCGCGCAGTTCTTCGCGCCGGGCCGCTTGGGCCGCTTCACGGGCGCGTTCCCGCTCGACGGGGGTGAACTCGTCCCAGCGCTCCCATGCGTAGTCGAGGCCGGCGTCCAACGCCCATCCAGTGCGATCCGTGTCGATGATGTCGTATCCCGCGCCGAACGCAGTGTTCCACCGCAGGTCCAGACGTTTTGCCGCATCGTGTTCGAGGCCGGTCAGACCGAACAGGTAGAAGCGCTCCCGGGGATACACCTTCAGCCGAGTCTGACCCTTCAATTGGCGGGTGTTGAGCACGGACTCGACCTCGCCGTATGCGCCGCTTGCGCGAAACGACAGCTCCGTGCGTTCGGTGGCGCGGATCAGGTTAAGCGCCGCGTCGGCGTCGATCGAGTCAACCTGCCCGGAGCGGTACGCCACGCCCGTATCAAACGTTCCGCTCCAGAGCCGAGGCGGTTCCGGTTCCTCGACCTCCTCGACGGGCGCGGGCATGTCCGGATCGACTTCGGCAGGCCATATACGCTCCAGCGTTTCTACAGGCATGGTCTGGAGGACATCATCGGCTTGCGTCCACTGCACGCCGTCGCGGGGGAAGAAGGGCCCGAACCCCGTTACACCATCGTCGTCCCGCCACCAGCGGGGCTCGGCGGTAAAGAAAGTCTCCACGGCCTCTTGCGGCGTTTCGATTTCCCCGCTATAGGGGTGATCCAAGACGAACACGCCGTCGCGCAGTTCAATGAGCTCGCCAGATAAGCGGTCCCCGTTGACAAGATCTAGGATATCGCTGGCGCCCGCGGCCGTCAGCCAAGCCACGCCCATGAGCAGCGCGATTACGGTGCGCAGCAGGTCACACGCACTGGAGAGACCGGAGATGTGATGCATTTTATCCTCACCAGCGGACGAGCGCGCCCCCCCACGTCAGGCCGGCGCCGAACGCCGCCAGCATAAGGTTGTCCCCTTCCTTGAGGCATCCCTGCCGCACGGCTTCGTCCAACGCCAACGGCACGGAGGCGGCGGTCGTGTTGCCCACTTTTTCGATGTTCATGAAGACTTTCTCGGCCGGCAGGCCCAGCCGTTCGGCGGCCGTGTAAACGATGCGCGTGTTGGCTTGGTGCGGGACAAACAGGTCGAGGTCGTCCACGCTTACGCCGGAGCCTTCCAAGGTCTTGTGAACGGCCAAGCCGAATGCTCCCACGGCTCTCTTGAACAAGTCCTGGCCATCCATGTGAATGGCGAGTTGTTCTTCCTCCTGCGTTGTATCCTCGAAAGGCTTGCGGGATCCGCCCGTCAACATGATCAAAATGTCGGCGTGGCGTCCGTCGGCGCCCAGATACGTCTTGAGAACGCCGCGCTCGCCCTCCTCGGCGCGCAACAGCACGGCGCCCGCGCCATCGCCGAACAGCACGGCTGTTTCGCGCCGCTTCCAGTTCAGCCGGTTCGCTTGCCGTTCGGCTCCCACCACGAGGACCGTTTTGTACAGGCCCGCACGAATGAACGCGTCGGCAGTGGCCAATCCATACACGAAACCCGAACAGGCGGCGCTGACATCGCAGGCCGCGGCCCGGCGGCAGCCCAGCATCTCTTGGATCAGACATGCCGTGGCGGGGAATAGATAGTCGGGCGTGGTCGTACAACAGATGATGAAATCGACTTCACCGGGATCAACGCCGGCCGCCTCCAAGGCTCTCTTGGCCGCGGGATATCCCAGCGCGGACGCGCCCTCGCCTTCTTCAGCCACATGACGCTGAGCGATGCCGGTGCGCTGCCGAATCCATTCGTCCGAGGTGTCCATGAGCTTCGCGAGGTCGTGGTTCGTAAGGATCTTCTCCGGCAAGTACTGTCCCGTGCCAATGATGCGCGAACGAATCATGTCTGCGTTCTCCAAATCGGACCGGTTGCGCTGTAAGACGGAGGCCGTTTCCCGCGGATGCGCCGCGAGCGCCTGTGTACACCGAATGTGGCCCCACGCTGGGCAACACGCTGGGCAAGGAGAAAGCGCGCTCGCGATGGCCCCATTGGCCGTCCGTGTTTCTGGCGGCGTCTGCGGAGCCGGATGTTGAACACGTCAAGAACATGTCGCGACAAGGAAAGCCGCCGCGGATGAGGCGGCTCCGTTGCTGTTGGCTTCGGTAAGGCGAGAAACGTTCCCCTAAGCGAGTCTTTATGGAGGGGAAAGCCTATCATACGTTGGGGGGAGAATCCAGTGGCCTGAGTTACAGGCAGCGCGACAGTCAGTTTGATTTGGGACTGTGATTTGTGGTAAATAGACCTACACTGTGCGGCGCTCTTGTCCGCTCTACACTGTTTTCCCGCTGACTCCAGCAGTTGTCCAACGCCCTCGGGCCTAATACGGATACCCATGACGGAAAAGCTGCGTGTTGCCCTGGTGGGCTGTGGCAATATCGGCGAGGCCCTGTGCCAGGCGGTTAAAGAAGGCGCGATTCCCGCGGAAATCGCGGCGCTCACCGACCCGGAAGTCGAGCGGGCCGAACGTTTGCGGACCGTGTTTGCGCCAAACGCGGCGATTGGTTCTATAGACGCCGCCGCAGCGGAAACCGATCTGCTGGTGGAGTGCGCCGAAGGCGGCGCGGTCCCATCGGTGCTTGACGCGGCCGCGCGGCATGGGCGCGACTGCCTCATCATGAGTGTGGGCGGCCTGGCCGCAGATAACGATGCGCTCGATAAGGCGCGCAACGCGGGCGTGAACGTTCGCGTTCCTTCGGGCGCCATTTGTGGCCTTGATGGTTTGCGTGCGGCCATGGAGGGGGGCGTAACCCGTGTGCGGCTTACAACGCGCAAACCGCCGGCGGGATTGCGGGGCGCGCCCCATATAGAGGCGACAGGCTTTGACCTTGACGGATTAACCGAAGCGGCGACGGTCTTCGAGGGCACGGCGCGCGAGGCAATCAAGGCGTTTCCAAAGAACGTCAATGTCGCCGCCGCGTTGAGCTTAGCGGGCGTCGGCCTGGACGGCACGGAAGTCCGGGTGGTGGCTGATCCAACGTCGGATGTGAACAGTCACGAAATTGAGGTGGAAGGCGCATTCGGGCGGCTACGGACGGTCACCGAAAACAAACCTTCGCCTGCGAATCCCAAGACGAGCTACTTGGCCTCGCTGTCCGCCTGCGCCGAATTGCGCGCGGCGGCGGAGGCCTTCATCAGATGCCAGGCGGGCGCGTAACGGCATTCACGCGCGGGAACAGCGTACAAGCGGCGGGTTCGCGCCTTGGCATGATACAATTGGAGAATACACGACCCATGTATGCAGTGGTAAAGACTGGCGGCAAGCAGTATAAAGTGGCTCAAGACGACGTCATCCGGGTTGAGAAGATCGAGCAGCCCGTGGGCGAAACCGTTGAGTTGGACCAAGTAGCGTTGGTGGCGAAAGACGACGGCATTGTCGTGGAACCCAGCGCATTGGCCAACGCCAAGGTAATCTGTCAGGTGACCCAGCAGGACAAGCGCAAGAAGGTTATTGTCCATAAGCGCAAGCGGCGCAAAGGATATCAGCGCACGCACGGACACCGGCAGGCCTTCACCGAACTGCGGGTGCGGCAGATCGTCACGGAGTGACCTCACAACACGCGAGGGGCGGCATACCGCTCCCCGCTATCTGCAACCGATTCGGGTGACGGCCCAAAGCAATGCACGCTAAACCAAAGGCTTACACCTTACGTCCCGGAACCAGGGTTGAGTAGTCCGGGCGTCACGAGGAGTTCGAATCATGGCTCACAAGAAAGCAGGCGGCAGCTCGCGTAACGGCCGCGACAGCCACGCGCAACGGCTTGGTCTGAAAAAGTTCGGCGGCCAGAGCGTTCGGGCGGGCAACATTATTGTCCGTCAGCGCGGCACCGAGTTTCACCCCGGCGAAAACGTTGGCATGGGCAAGGATCACACGCTGTTCGCTTTGCAGGACGGGGTCGTCGCATTCCGTTTCCTGCGCAAGAACCGCAAAGCGATCGATATCGTTCCGGCCGGAGACGGCGGCGTCCAGTAGCGGGCGTATTGACAGGCGGGACGGCCCCATGTTGGTGGATCGCGTTCGCATTAAGATCACCGCGGGGGCCGGCGGCAGTGGATGCGCCAGCTTCCGGCGCGAGAAGTATGTGCCGCGAGGGGGACCAGATGGCGGCGATGGCGGAGATGGCGGCGCCATCTACATCGAAGCCGACGCGCAGCGTTCCACCCTGCTTGATCTCAAGTATCACACCACCTGGGTCGGCGCAAGAGGCGAACATGGGCGCGGCCAGAAACAACATGGCAAACGCGGTCACGACACGATCATTCCGGTTCCGCCGGGGTCGATAGTGTATGACCGGGAAACGGGCGAAGTTCTAGGCGAACTGCTCGAAGAGGGGCAACGTCTTCTCGTGGCCCGTGGCGGCACGGGCGGGAAAGGGAACGCCCGCTTCGCCACTTCCACCCGGCGCGCGCCTCGTTTCGCGGAAAAAGGCGAACCCGGCGAGACACGAGAGCTCATCATCGAGCTGAAGCTAATTGCTGACGCCGGAATCGTAGGGGCGCCCAACGCGGGCAAATCCTCGCTGCTTGCACGGGTAAGCGCCGCGAAGCCCAAGGTTGGCGATTACCCGTTCACTACGGTTTCGCCCCATCTTGGCGTGGTCCAGTGGAACGATGGACGCGCCTTGACGCTGGCGGACATCCCAGGGCTCATCGAAGGAGCGGCGGAAGGAAAAGGACTAGGCCACGATTTCCTCCGTCACATCGAACGCACCCAAGCCCTCGTGTTCGTCATTGATCTCGGCGATCCGGATCCGGCGGCTACTCGCGCGCTTCTGGAAAAAGAGCTTGCCGAGTATAGCGAAGAACTGACAACGCGTCCGCGGTTATTCGCGCTAAACAAAGCCGATATTCCCGAACACCGGGCGCGCTTCGACGAAGCCGCGGCGTATTTTGATGAAGCATTTCTCATTTCCGCGGCTACGGGCGAAGGTGTGGACGCCCTGCTGGAACGGCTCTGGACGCTGGTTCGGCAGGCGCGCGAACATGAAGCAAGCGCCATCGACACGGGCGAGCCAGAGCGCACCTACACCTACGAGCCCCCTTACACCATTGAGGACGAAGGCGCGGGATTTCGAATCGAAGGCAGGGCTGTGATCCGCGCAGTCCAGATGACCGATTTCGAAAACGAGGAGGCGGTAGAGCACCTTCAGCGCAAGCTGCAACGCATGGGCGTGTTCAAAGCGTTGAAGCGGCGCGGCGCTGTGAGAGGTCAGCCCATCTACATTGGAGATGCCGAACTTGAATACGAGCCTGACTGATGTGCGCACTCTCGTGGTCAAGATCGGCACTTCGCTGCTCAGCGGCGAACAGGGTTTCGACGGACGCATCGTCGAAGAGATCGTTAAAGACTTGGGCGCGCTCAAACACGAACGCGGCCTCAACATTCTTATGGTATCCAGCGGCGCCATCGGCTGCGGGATGGACATCCTCGCAATGAAGCAGCGGCCCCGTCTGCTGCCCTTGAAACAAGCCGTTGCGGCGGTGGGACAGTCCCGCCTCATGCACTATTACGAGACGCTTTTTCAAGTCTACGGCAATGGCCTGAAGACAGCGCAGGTTCTTTTGTCGCCCCATGAACTTGACCGGCGCGAGACTTATTTGAACGTGCGCAACACGATACGCACGCTGTTTGACCTCGGCGTGGTCATACCCATTGTGAACGAGAATGATCCCGTGGCCACCGACGAATTGAAATTCGGCGACAACGACACCTTGGCGGCGCGGGTCGCGGCGAAGATAGACGCCGATTTGCTCATCATTCTGAGCGACATCAAGGGCCTCTACGACAAGAATCCTGCGCGCCATCCAGACGCGCAGTTGATCGAACAGGTTGAGCGGATCACCGCAAAGGTCGAGGCGCTCGCTGAAGACACGCTGACCGAAACCACCACGGGCGGGATGCGCACCAAGCTTGAAGCGGCCCGCATCGCGTGCAACTCAGGAATGCGCATGGTTATCGCCGACGGACGGGCGGAGCATGTCGTGCGCCGCGTGCTGGACGGCAAGATCTCCTGCACCTTATTTGGCGCGACGGCGGCCGCCATGCCGCACCGCAAACGCTGGATCGCCTTTGGCCGGGCGACGCGCGGCGCGATTCAAATAGACGAGGGCGCGCGCCACGCATTGATGGACCACGGGCGCAGCCTGTTGCCCGCAGGAATTACCCAAGTGAGTGATTGTTTCGATATGGGAGCGGCGGTGCGCATTGTTGACGCCAAGGGCCGCGATATCGGCTGTGGCCTGACGAACTACTCCAGCGAAGAGATCATGCGTATTAAGGGTTGCAAGAGCGGAGAGATACAGGCCATCTTGGGGTCTAAGGACTTTGATGAGGTGATTCACCGGGACAACATGGTTCTTTGGAGTGAAAACCCCTAAGCGACAATGAGTACGAGGGCCGTTGCAGGATGGCCCTGGAATAGTGAGGCGTCTATTATGACGGCGACGAGCGCAATACATGATGAAGTGCTGCAAATAGGCAGGCAAGCCCGGGAAGCGGCGAATGCGTTGCGGCCGCTGTCCCGTGGCGTAAAGGACGAGGCGTTGCGCGCCATCGCCGCGGCATTGCGGCAGTCGGCGCCTACGCTCAAGTCGGAGAACGCCAAGGACCTTGAGACCGGCCGCCAGAATGGGCTTACGGACGCCCTGCTGGACCGTCTCGAACTGACGGATAAGCGGATCGAAGCCATGGCGGAAGGCCTTGAGACCGTGGCCGGACTTCCGGATCCGGTTGGCAATATCGCTGGACAGACCGTGCACCCCAATGGCATTCGCATTGCCCGGGTTCGGCAACCGCTGGGCGTGGTCGGCATCATATACGAAAGCCGGCCCAACGTCACCGCCGACGCCGCGGGCCTCTGCCTGAAATCCGGCAACGCCTGCATCCTGCGGGGCGGTTCGGAAGCGATTCACTCGAATCTCGCCATAGCCCGCGTCTTTATCGAAGGCGCCCGGGCGGCGGGCGCGCCCGAGCACGCCGTGCAAATGATCGCGCACACGGATCGCGCCGCCGTGGGCGAAATGCTTCAACTTGACCGGTATATCGATGTCATTATCCCCCGGGGCGGCAAAGGACTGATCTCCCGTATCATGAAGGACTCCATGATTCCCGTGGTGGCGCATCTGGACGGGGTTTGCCATACCTACGTAGACCAGGGCGCCGAGCTGGAAATGGCGCGCTCCCTATGCGTCAACGCCAAATTACAGCGGCCGGGCGTGTGCAACGCCATGGAAACCCTGCTCGTGCATGA
>PUMX01000339.1 GCA_003552485.1 Candidatus Hydrogenedentota bacterium | reverse complement strand
TCCTCGCTCATCTCATACAGTGTGATTAGCGCATCGTTGATCAACCTTTCGGACGCGCCAACTTCTAGCCACGCAACCTGCGGGCTGCCACCATAACCGCCTTCAGCCGCGCCTTCAATCGTGGGAAAATAGAACTGGCTCCCGTTACAATAGCCCACAAACAACGTCAACTCCCCACGAAAACGTTCCTTGAGCCGAATACTATGGGCGCTGAAAAACTCGCCCGAACCACCCACTAAAGCGACTTCGTTATTGAGCAGGGCCACGGTCAAGGTGGGGCGGATCTTATTCCCTTCGAACTCGGGAAGCATACTGTTCACAAACTCCGGAAACCAAGCCTGACGGTAGGCATCCAGCAATTCCTCATTATCGACCGGTATCCGCGATGCAAACTCATGGCGCTCCATTACCGCCTCGATATGAGGCGCCGCAGGAGGCGATGTTTCGATGCCTTCTGCAAGGCCAATCACCTTTTGCGCAAGAGCCTGTCCGTATGTCTCGATGGTGTCCGTTTCAGGCGTCGTGCGCACGCTGAGATCCCCTGCCGCGCCCTGAATGAACAAGCAGTTCGTATCCATGACCGATTCCACCGCCGCCATCATCTCCCCCGGCCACTCCGCCGACAGGCGCAGATCGTCAACAGGGTGCATGGTGGGATGGGCAGCGTAGTTCACCATAATCGCGATTGGATCGCCGGTCATGGCATCGAATCGCACCACCGCCAACTCAGGATCCCGCGGTTTGGGCTCATGATCAGAATGCCGGTTACGGTTCATGTCAATGTCCTGCGTGGCCCAACCGATTCGCGCATCCTGCAGGTTGTCTACGGCTTCTCGCATTGCATCGAGGATGGCTTCCTCAAGAAAAGCCGAATACCCCAGGACGCCCGGCTCAAAGCGCTCCCGGCCCATTCCGGGTTCATCCCTTAACACAATGAGCGGACTATGATGGGTATGCGACGCGGATACCATGACGTGGTCCACGCCTAATGCTCTGGCGCGCTCGAAAATGCTATCCATGGAATCATCCATAGGCGGACGGTTCAGGTCGAGGCCCACAACCGCCAAGCGGACGTCTTCCGCTTCGATCACTAACGCCTTCGCGTACAGCGGATCGCGAACGCCCTCGGAAAGCGTTTCACCGCGCGCGCTATACCCCCCCATCGGCATCGGGTGTTCCGGCGTAATATCGGCCTCCGCATAACCCACCCGAAAAGACTCACCCGACGCGGAAAAAGCGGTGGCAAGTGCAAGAACGAAAACGAAAAACCATAGACACTTCATGGCAACACTCTCCTTAGCGCGTTCTGCCGGTTGCGTTTGAAAACGAACAACGCTGCATGACGGAGAGCGGAGTCCACCAGCCGCGCGGCGCGCCGTTACTCACCTAGGTGGTTCTATGGAAGCTCCCCGCTCATCTCATACAGTGTGATCAGCGCATCGTTGATCAACTCCTCAGACGCGCCAACTTCTATCCACGCCACTTGGGGATCGGCGCCATAACCGCCTTCAGCCGCGCCCTCGATCGTCGGGAAATACAACTGGTGACCGTTGCAGAAACCGAAGAACAAGGTCAACTCGCCTCTGAACCGCTCCTTCAGGCGCACGCTGTGAGCGCTGAAGAATTCGCCGGATCCGCCAACCATGGCCACTTCATTGTTTAGTAACGCGACGGTCAAGGTTGGACGCACCACGCCGCCTTCGAACTCGGTGGCCATGGTATTCACCAGTTCGGGAAAGAAAGCCTGCCGATAAACACTAAGCACAGCCTCCTCGTCCACGGGTACACGCGAGGGAAATTCGTAGCGCCGCATCACAGCCTGGATGCCGGGTTCTTCCGGCACAGCAGTCTCGATGTCCTCGGCCAACGCCACAACCTTCTCGGCTAACGCTTGGCCGAACTCGTCAATACCGCTCACACCCGGCGGCCGCCTGACCGTAAGGTCTCCAGCCGCGCCTTGCATGAAGAAGCAGTTTGTCTCCAGAGCCTCCTCAACGGCGTTCATCATCTCGCCGCACCATTCGGCGGAAAACCGGAGATCCTCTGCAGGATGCATGGTGGGATGGGCGGCGAAGTTAACCATAATGGCGATTGGCTCGCCGTCAGCGTCGTCAAAACGAACGACGGCCAACTCGGGGTCACGGGGCTTGGGTTCGTAGTCCGAGTGGCGGTTGCGGTTCATGTCAATATCCTGCGTGGCCCAACCCATCCGCGCATCCTGCAAGCCGTCCGCCGCCTCAACAATGGTGTTGATGATGGACTCCTCGACAAACCCGGGATAAGCGAGAACCTCTTCGTCGAATCGGTCTTGCCCAAGATCCGGTTCGTCGCGCAACTCGAGTACAGGGCCATGGTGCGTGTGAGAACCTACGATAAATACATGCCCCACGCCAGCATCCTCAACCGCCTCGATAATGCGATCCATGGAATCATCCATTGGCGAACGTCCGATATCGAGGCCAACGAGCGCGATGCGCTCTTCGCCGGCCTCGATCACCAGCGTCTTGGCGTACAGCGGATCACGGACGCCCTCCGAGAGCGTGTCGCTCCGCGCGCCATAACCCCACATGGGCATGGGAACCTCAGGCGTTACGTCCGCTTTGGCGTAGCCTACCTTGAACGTATCCGCTCCGGCCGGGAGCGCGCCCGCTAACAACAACAAGACCGCAACAAGACACAATGGCTTCCACACTGCTTTCATCACTTACACTCCTTCGTATTGGGGATTCTGTGCCCGGCGCAGGCCGGTACGATCAATCATACAAGTAAAGCATACGGGACGTGGCGTCTTTGCGCAACTGGCAGGCCAAGCAGATTACACAAATCGCATAGGCAAGCGCTTTACCGATGAGAATAGGGCTGAAGGCAACCGGAGAGTGAACGAATCCGCCCAAGCAGCTCGAACCGAAGCGCCACCCGCGGTATCCGGCGCTCACCTTCAGGGTTAGGTGTTGACGGCTACCGCGCCGACTTTGTCAGCGAATTGCACCGCGTCAGGGTAAATCCCGGCGAGGACGACGGAGTCGATCCCCAGATGCCCGGCGAATTCATCGACTTTTGGCCAGTCTCCTTTTTCCTGCGCCACCACCAATTTGAGCGCTTGGCCCATGTGGTTTTGAGCTCCCAATAGCCCGCTGCGCAAGTCACTGGCAAGCGGTAACTCCGAAACGATTTCGTCGAGCGGACGTCCGAGCATGGTATCAAGCAAAGATAATAACCCGAGAAGGAAAAAGTCCGATTGCCGTTTATCTAGACCTAGGCTCGCGGCAAGCTGTTCTGCAAACCGGGCGCGAACGAAAGCCATGCGGATTACGGCGCCAGGCCGATCACTGCCCATTTCGCCGAGCGCCACAATGGTCGCCCATTTGCGGATCTGGTGTTCTCCCAGTAGGGTCAACGCGTGTTTGATGGAGTTGACTTCGTGCCGCAGCCCGAACACCGGGGAATTAATGTACCGCAATAGTTTGAACGATAATGGCAAATCTGACTCCACCAGTTTGCTCAGACCGTCAAAATCGACTTGGGGAGCATGCAAGTCCTTCAGCAATTGCAAATACGTGTGTTTCGACGGCGCTACGTCGCTCCGGGAGACAATGATGGGCTTACTGAAAAAGTACCCCTGAAACAAACGGCAACCCGCTTGACGGGCCAGCTCAAAGTCTTGCTGGGTCTCGACTTTCTCCGCTAGTAGCATGGTCTTCCGGCCGGCGGCGCGTTCGGCCAGCTTATTTATCTGCGTGAATGTTGCCTGCGGCATATCGATCTTTATGATATCGACAAGTTCCAGCAGCTGATCGAATCGAGGCTCGAAAGCGTAGTCGTCAATGGCCAGCGTGTATCCCCGCGATTTGAGTTGCTCGCACGCCGCGATCACCTCGTCATCGGGTTCAATGCTTTCGAGGAGCTCTATCACCACATGTTCCGCCGGCAAAGCGTTGGCGCAGCCATTGACCAGCAACTCACGCGGAAAGTTGATAAACGCCTTGCCGTTATTAGTCAATGATTCCAAACCAAACAAGAGAAAGCTGTCGGCAATGGTCTGGCCCGTGGCCGCATTCCCATCGAGAGCGTCGAAAAAATTCTGCACACCGCTTCGAAACAGCAGCTCATACGCGCGGACACGCTGGCGGCCATCTAGAATGGGTTGCCGCGCGATAAAACGTGTGCGTTTGCTCATCGTATAAGCCCTCCCCGTAGGCTTAAGGCGCCCCCGAGATAGATACGCGTTCTCTGGCCTTGCTCATGTTACCACTTTTTCCAGTGAATGAGCACGCCTGGCTCAGGGCAATCAATTTGGAAGAGCTTACCGAGTAGAGTGAGGAGATACAGGAGTTAGTCGGTGTGCAAACCGGAGCGTTTTCACTGTGAGCAGATGCTGTCCTTAGTCGTTAGACACACCGGCTCAGGTTCCGCTATGCTGGATCCCGTAGTTGGGTAGTCTCGTGTCTGGCGCAACGAATCCTCCGCAGTGTATGGACGCCATCGCGGAGAGGAAGGGAAGACTCATGCGAAAACATGGGAGCTACGCCATGTACGGACTGGCAGGGGCGGCGGCGCACCGAGTATTGCTCATCATTGCGGTTTTGGGCTTGTTGGGAGCCGCGTTATGGTTTGTCTTGCCCGTTGCAAATGGAGAATTCGCTATGAATGCTCAGGAGGTTCACAATACCAGCGAGAGGATAGACCTTCCGCAACCTGTGCGGGAAAGCACGGTTTCCATCGAAGAAGCGCTTGAGAAGCGCCGCAGCGTGCGTGACTTCACACAAGAAGCGGTCTCGCTAGAGGCATTAGGCCAGCTTCTATGGGCGGCCCAAGGAATTACGAGTGACGCCGGCAAAAGAACCGCTCCTTCCGCCGGCGCCACCTATCCGCTGGAAATCTATGTGGTAGTGGAACGGGTGGATGGACTGGACGCCGGGATCTATCATTACGTTCCCGACACTCACGCGTTGGTTCAGTCCGCCACGGGCCGCTTCGCCCGCGATCTGCAAGAGGCGGCGCTGGATCAGGGATTCATCGGTGAAGCGCCGATTAATCTGGTTGTCGCAGCCGAATTCCAGCGGACGCAGAATCGCTATGGAGCTCGCGGTGAACGGTACGTGTATATGGAGGCCGGGCACGCAACTCAGAACGTCTACCTCCAATGCCAAAGCCTGGAGCTCGAAGCCGTAGTCGTGGGCGCATTCACCGATCAACAGGTGAAAGCGGTAACTGAGTTGCCAGAGCCGCAGCAACCGCTATACATTATGCCGGTCGGCAAGAGCGATGGTTCGTAAAACACACATTACAGATCGTTTGCCGTAGTTGTGCGGCGTCCTAGTCTATAGAAGCGGCAGCTGCCTGATTCCCTGTCGTTAATCGCAAGACGCCCCTGCCGATTGGCGACAGGGAACATGCCCCTCTACCGGCGGAACATTACCCTTAGACCACAGGCGGCCGCGCCACACCCATGGCTCGGCGACACCCACAAGCAATCAACTCTTGCTTTTACCCTTCTTCTTCGGCTTACTCTCCGTCTTCGGAGCAAGCGGTTGCTGGTCATACCGGTCAAAAGATTCCTGCTTTGACAGGATCCGAATGATCGTGTATTTGCCTTTGTCGCCAGGACGTGTTTGGGGCCAGGGTTTCTTCAGTTCGTCGAACGCCTTGCGAACTCTTAATACCTGGGTCTGATACCCTTTGCCATCCTCTGGTTCATAGATGGCGATCTGTCCCGGCCGCGTTCCTTTCAGCTTTTCCATGATCTCCTGAACATGGGGATTTACCCGGCGCCGGGCTACTCCGCCGTCGTCGGCTGTGGAGGTCAAGCCCATCTTTTCGGCTTCCTGTTTACTCAGCACTCGAGTGGCCATATCTTTATCTCCTTCCTACGCCAATTCTAGTCAATTCAGTTCGATACGAACAATGACACTATAGGCATGAAACAAACCGCCATCAATCATTGTCCCTGGAGTCGCGCTAATTTGGGGGCCCTATTGGACAACGACTCCCTAAAGCGGAATTGTAGTTGAATAACGTATCAAATTCCAAATGCGCGTAACTCGCTCAGGTTACCCATGGTAGATCTATTGCAAATTCACTCCTAAAACTCGGATTAATCTTCACCCGAGGCCGGGGATCGCGCAAGAATCGATTACGCCTCGAACGAAGCGTCGAGACTGTTTGTGCGAGCATGTCTTCCAGGCTGTGAATCCCGGATCCGCAGGAGCAGCACATTGGCCTTCCGTAACGCCGAGCGTCGAACTAGCAGAGGCCCAAACTACGGTTGATGGACTCAATAGAGCATGGCATCCTGAGGTTTTGAAAACCGTGTCCATAAGGGCTGCAAGAGCTACGCAACGTCGATCGATAAAACGCCTCAGCATAAACGGGGCAGCTATTCGAGCTTACGTTTCATTCGAAGAAAAGCGAAACGAGCAATGCTCTTGGCAAGTTCCTCCTCTTGCACGAATACGGCTTCGATTTCTTCCCGGTTGAGAAGATTCGCCTCCATTTCGCTGTGTGCGCCCACCACGACTTCGATGCCGGGATTGATGCCTTTAGCGATCTCGGTCATCTGTCGCGCCTTTATGGCGTCGGGCGCGGTAATAATCAGCATTGCCGCGCGCGCTACGTGCGCCTGAGCGAGAACCATGGCGGTTGATGCATCGCCGGTGACCGCCGGAATCTCGCGTTCCCGAAGCCGCTCGACGATTTCCCGCTCTTGCTCGGCGACCACAAACGGCACATTGCGTCTCTGCAAAGCGTCACAGACGCGCCGGCCCACCTGCCCATAACCGACCACGACGATCTGATGCGACAAATACCTCTGATCAGTGCTTTCTGGCAGCATCGCCAGAGGGTCTTCGAGCGGCTCCAGTTGCCGAATCTTCGGCTTCGGAGAAAGCACGGCGTCGCCCGCGCCTCGAAGGGCCTCCGGGTCGCCCAACATCAGAAGCGTGTCGTAGGGTTCAATGCGCGTATGCCCTCGGGGAACGACGTAACCATCGCCACGGCCAATGAGCAGCACCAAAACACCAGACGGAATATCAAGATCGGCGATGGTCCGGCCCACCGCCGCCATATTGGGCAGCACCTGGACCTCGCGGGTTTCGCCTTGGGTCTGGCCGCTGCGTTCAATCTCCAACGAGAATTGTGGCCGCGCCGGCAGAGGTTCGTCTACGTTCAGCCAACGCGCGACCGGCATAAGCATCGTTCCCTGGATCAGCACGGATGTCCCTACGATAAAGAAAATGATGTTGAAGACCACATCCGACCCCTCGTACCCCGCCATGAGCGGAAAGGTCGCCAGCACAATGGGCACCGCTCCACGGAGTCCGGTCCACGATGTCAACACACGCTCGCGCCACGAGAAGACGCTTTTCCACAGGCAAATCAAGACGGCGGCCGGACGCGCAAACAGCATTAGGAACAACGCAATGAGCAGCGCCGTAACCGCGACGCCAGGCAGCTCGGACGGAAGCACGAGGAGGCCTAGAACGAGGAACAGCGTGATTTGCATAAGCCAGGCAAGTCCATCGTGAAACTTCATGACGTTGCGTTGATACGAGAAGTCCGTTGAATTGAGCATGATCCCGCACAGATACACGGCAAGAAAACCGTTGCACCGAAGAAACTCGGAGAGCCCAAAAGTCACGAGCACCGTGCTCATGCTGAGAACGGGGTACAAGCCTTCATAGTCCAGGCGCAACCGGTTAAAAAGGACCATGACCAGCTTACCGGCCGTCAACCCGATTACCGCGCCCCCCAGCATATTCCAAAGAAAGGCGGGCAATAGAAAGGGCCACTGAAAATCCGGTGCGGTCAATAGCTGGGTCAGGCCCAGTGTAAGAAACACCGCCATGGGATCGTTGCTGCCCGACTCCAGCTCGAGCAATGGCTTGAGATACCCCTTAAGGCTCACTCCCCGCTGTCGCAACACCGAGAAAACCGCCGCCGCGTCCGTGGACGATATAATGGCGCCAAGCAACAACCCCATGTACAAAGGGAAACCAAGCGCGGCCCAGCAAAACAGGCCGACCAGCCCCGCCGTCAACACAACGCCCACGGTCGACAGAAGCACGCCCCGCGCTAATACCGGCCGTATAACGCCCCAGTTGGTATCCAGCCCGCCCGAAAACAAGATGTAGGCCAGCGCGAGCATACCCACCAGATTGGCCGCTTCCGGGCTGTCAAACTGGATGCCCCCGGGCCCGTCGGCCCCCGCCATCATGCCAATGGCGAGAAACACGATGAGCGCCGGAATGCCAACAAGATCCGAAATCCGGCTCGCCACCACGCTCACGAGCACAAGACCGCCGGTTATGAGCAGAATTACAGAGGGTTCAATCATGTAAGCCAATTCTTCTTTGGGCAATGACAAGCACATGCGCTTCGCGATTGCCTTGTGCGCATTTGCCTCCATTGCCGATCGCGCCAGTGAACTCTTCGGAAAATGGATTCACACAACGGCAAGCGGCATTCCCACATGGCTTAGTCAGCGCCGCGCGCGAAGAGGCAAGTAGCATCCCGTGATCAAGGTCTTGCGCGTTGACTAACGGCATTTGACCAAAGTGAATAGTCTGATAGCAAATGGCGTGTTGGCCCCAAGGGCAGGCTGGTTTCCAATCTGAACGGATACCTTGGCCCGCCTGAGGGGTCTTTCGATCAGTATTTGCTTGAACGCCGTCCACAGCGGCTTGAACCAACGCAAGATCCGCCGCCAGCCGAACGGCGTTCAGAATGGACACGCCGCCTGAGCTGGCGGCGCGGCGCCAAGGTTC
>PUMX01000367.1 GCA_003552485.1 Candidatus Hydrogenedentota bacterium | reverse complement strand
GTGGCGCGGCGCGAGAAACGGTTACGCGCGCAGTTCACGCACATGGAACAGATGCTGGCCGGTTTTCAGAATCAAGGCGCAGCCGTAGGCCAATTGGGCGCCGGTTTTAGGATGTTCTAGTTCGCGGCATTTCTGGGGAGTCGCCAATATGCAACAATCATTGCAGTACGGAGCCTATCGCAAGGTTGAAGTAGAAACGGCATCGCAGGGCAAGTTGATTCTCATGCTTTTTAGCGGGGCCATCCAACGCGCCGAACGCGCCAAGTTACTACTCGAACAAGGGAAGCACACCCAAGTTCACAGCCATCTCATTCGCGCGCAAGAGATCGTTAGTGAACTGCGCGGAGCGTTGAATATGGAGGCGGGCGAGGTTGCCGCCAATCTGAATCGTTGCTACGAATACATTAACTATGTGCTGGTGCAGGCCAACGTGAAGAAAGACGTTGGGTTAATCAGCGAAGGCATCGAGCACCTTGAAGAATTGCGCGACGCTTGGGAAGAACTCTTCGCCAGTGTCGCTAACGAAGGTGGAAAGGCGTCGGCAGAGCGCGTTGATTCTCACGGCGCCGCCGCCCTCAACGTGCGCAGCTAACCCCATTGTTACGCTGAGAGCGGTTGACCGTACGGCGGACCCATCAAAGTTCTCGAAACGTTCGCGGCGGACCAACCGCTCACAGCCTCCGAAGCATATTCGCGAGGCCCTTGACCCACGCCGGATGACTGTTCAGCGAAGGAACCATCATGAAGGCCTCTCCGCCCTTTGCGAGGAAGTCTTCCCGCGCACGCACACCGATCTCTTCCAGCGTTTCAAGACAGTCCGCCGTGAAGGCCGGGCACATGACTGCCAGGCGTTTTATCCCCTGCTGGGGCAGTTCCCGCAAAGTATCGTCCGTGGACGGCTCCAGCCATCGATCACGCCCCAAGCGTGATTGGAATGTTGTGGCGCAACGCTCTGGAGGCAGGGCCAATCGTTCAATGAGCGCACGGCTCGTCGCCAGACAATGCATGCGGTAACAGTTCCGATTTGCTGGAAGCCGGTGATTGCAGCAACCTGGTTTGGCCAGGCAATGCTCCGCAGTGGGATCGCCCTTGCGAATGTGCCGTTCCGGCAGCCCATGATAACTGAATATTACCCAATCGGGCTCGAATTCCCTTAGCAGCGGCCGACTGACTTCCGCCCATGCGTGTAGGAAATCCTCTTCTCCATAAAAGGGCGGCAACACCGATATCGGGGGCACATTCCATCGTTTGGCCACGTGAGTGTACGCCAGCTCGAGCACGGACCCGATCGTCGCTGAGGCATATTGAGGAAACAACGGCGCGATGACCAGTCGTTCAATATCGGCCGCCAGGAGTTGGTCAATAGCATGGGGAATCGAGGGCTCGCCATACCGCATACCGAGTTGTATAACCGCATTGGGTAATTCCGCCTCGAGACCCTTACGAAGCTCATCGCTGATAATGAGTAGCGGTGAGCCTTGGTTCGTCCATATCTGACTAAACGCTTCCGCCGATTGCTTAGGCCGTGTGGGCAGGATGAACAAATTGAGAATCAACCAGCGCTTTAACGGGGAAAGGTCGAGCACACGGGGATCGGAAAGAAACTGCTTCAGATAGGCGCGCGTCTCCTTAGGTCTTGGGGCCGCCGTGGTTCCCGTATTGGCCAGTATGATGCCGACGCGTTCATTTTCCCTAAACATCTACGTGATTCCACCTGTCGCTCGGCAAGCGCTCCTCCTGTGCGGAGGCTATCAATCCGTATCCACAGCGTCGAACGGAAAAGACAAGCAGGATCCCGCATCTATTCCAACGACCGGGATCCTGCGCGCAATTGCTACAAACTTAGCTCCATCGCGTGGTGGTTTGCTCTAGAGTTGGCCAACAGCGGGCCAGCCGTCACGGTAATCCCGATGAAGCCATTGATTCGCTTCGGGAACGTTGGTAAACCGTAGGTTTTCCGGATCCCACTGGAGCCGTTGTTCGGCGCGCATAGCCACATTGCCGAGCAACACCCATTCCGTGAAGGGACCCGCAATGTCAAAGCGCGACCATGGTTCCGGGCCGCCTTTGCAGGCCATTATCCATTCCTTGTGATGAGGGATTCCGCGAGGCAGAACCGGGTCAGGCTTCTCATAGTCGTTCATCAACCGTTCCGGAAGCAGCCGCGGATTCTCACCATGCCGCTCACACGTCATCACCCCGTCCGTGCCGATGAACAGCGTGCCGTCGTCGCCGCCGCCGATCTCGACATCGTCGTCCAGCCCGTCGGGGCGCGGCGGCTTTTCCTCCCCATCATACCAGAACAGCGTGACCGGCCGCATGCCGGCGCGTTCCGGGAACTCGTAGCGAATGACCGATGACTTAGGAAAGCTCTCGGCGGTCATGCCATCCTGTTGAATAACCTCGACAGTGCTCGGGTGTCCCAGTTTCAGCGCGAGATTGGCGGGGTTCAAAATGTGGCATCCCATATCGCCGAGCGCGCCCGCGCCGAAGTCCCACCATCCACGCCAGTTGAAGGGGACATACGCTTCTTCGGCGTATGGGCGATAGGGCGCCGGGCCGAGCCAGAGGTCCCAGTCCAACGTGTCGGGAACGGGGGATTCTTCCGGGCGTTCCGCCATACCTTGGGGCCAGATAGGCCGATCCGACCAACAGTGCACCGTATGCACCTCGCCGATAGCGCCATTCCAAATCATCTCGCAGGTCTGCCGCAGCCCGTCCCTATCGTTGCCTTGGTTGCCCATCTGGGTGACGACGCCATGCCAACGGGCCGCTTCGGCGAGCGCGCGCGACTCAAGCACGCTGTGCGTCAGCGGCTTCTCAACGTAGACATGTTTGCCGAGTTGAATACTGGCTAACGTGGCCACGGCGTGCGTGTGATCGGGTGTGGATACTACAACCGCATCGATTTCGTTGCTCATGTCGTCGAGCATCTTGCGAAAGTCTTTGAAGCGCTTCGCATTCGGCCACTGATCGTATGCGCGCCCAGCCCTATCGTCATCGACGTCGCACAGCGCCACGATATTCTCGGTCTCCGCCATCCTGCCCAAGTTTCCAAATCCCCGCCCCCCGGCGCCAATGCCGGCAATATTGAGACGTTCATTGGGCGCCACTTTGGCCGGCTCGATGATCTCCGGCCGGCGCATCGTGAGGCCCGTCACAGTGGCGGCGGCGGCGCCCGCAAGGAATGTCCGGCGCGACAGGGTCCCCGAGGCCAGCCTGTTCTTTGATTTCTGCGATTTGTTTGTCATGGCTTTATCACCTAGGTGTGGTCTGTGTTTCAGCGCTCCGCCGGACCAGTGTGTGTCCAGCGCTGGTCCGGCGGAGTCAGTGGTTTTCACGGGACGGTCAAGCTATTGTAGCTCCCATCCTTCGCGGTAGTAGCCTTCCACGTATTCAGCCGCTTCCGGCACGTTGGTCACTTCCAGGTTCTCGCTGTCCCATTCAATGTCCTGTTCGAGGCGCGAGGCCAGCACGCCCAGGAGCACCATTTCCGTGAACGGGCCTGAGTAATCGAAGTTAGACAACGACATGGGCCCGCCCTTGCAGGCCTGGATCCACTCGCGCTGGTGACCCACGGAACGTGGAATCATGGGGTCCGGCATTTCCCGATCTTCCATTAGCTCAGCGGGAAGCAAGCGGGGATCGCCGCCATAGGTGCCACACGTGATCACGCCATCTTCACCTATAAACAGCGTTCCGTTGTCACCCTCGCCAAGCTCTTCATCTTCGTCGACGCCGTCCGGCCGTGGCGGCATGTTTCCGCCATCGTACCAGTAGGCGGTTACTGGCGGCATGCCTGGCCGCTCGGGGAACTCGTATTTGATAATCGACGCGGTCGGGCCGGAGACCTCCGTGGCGCCCTCCTGTTCGACCACCTCAACGCGGGTGGGGTTGCCCAATTGCAGCGCCCAATTTGCCGGGTCCATGATGTGGCAAGCCATATCGCCGAACGCGCCCGTGCCGAAATCCCAGAATCCGCGCCAATTCCAGGGCACATATTCGCTGCTGTAGGGGCGTTCCCGCGCCGGGCCAAGCCAGAGATCCCAGTCCAAGTGATCCGGAACTTCTTCTGGCTCTGGCTTATCAAGGCCTTGCGGCCATAGGGGGCGGTTGGTCCACATGTGCACCGTGTGAACCGGTCCAATCCAATCATTCCAAATCATCTCGCACACCTGACGCGCCCCGTCGTTGGCATGGCCCTGGTTGCCCATTTGCGTTACCACGCCGTGATACTGGGCGGCTTCGGTAAGGATGCGGGCTTCCTTGATGTTGTGGGTCAGCGGTTTCTCTACATACACATGCTTGCCCATCTGCATACACGCGAGCGCGGCGACGGCGTGCGTATGGTCGGGCGTGGCCACGATAACAGCGTCGATCTCGTTGCCCATCTCATCAAGCATGTTGCGGTAATCTTTGAATCGCCGCGCGTCGGGAAACTCGTCGTAGGTCCGTCCTGCGCGTTCATCATCAACATCGCACAGCGCGACGATGTTCTCTGACGAGCAGTTGTGGATAAGCCCACGGCCCTGTCCGCCTGAGCCGATGGCCGCTATGTTCAACCTTTCGTTCGGCGGCACATAGCGTGGCTCCTGCGCGCCGATACGAGGCACTATTGCCGCGCCAGCCGCTGCCGCTGTAGCGCCGGCTAAAAATTTCCTTCTCGATATTTGATTGTTCATCATCATTCACGTTCCTTCTGCATGTGCTGAGTTAGAGAACCGGCGCCCAGCGTTTGGCCGGCTCTCGATGACGCATAACGAACGAGGCGCAGCCTCGAAAAGCTCCGGTGACGTGACATCAGCCGACCTCCCAATCCGGCGGCTTCATGGTTCCGTTACATGACGCGCCGACACAGCGGCTCGCCCCCCAATATATGAACCGTAACCTAAACAACTTGCATGCCGCGGTTGATGCGGTCCATCCGCTCGGCTACGTCGGTTAGATAGTCCTCATCACCAGAGGATAACTCGGAGGTAACATAATCGTTGTAGCCCACTTCCTCAAGGGCCTGGCGCACTTCGAGCCAGTCGACGTCGCCCTCGCCCAGATTTTCCCAATCCCGCGTGCTTCGCGTGAAGTCCTTATAATGAATCTTTGCGATTCGTTCGCCGAGGGTGCGGATCCAGTCCTGCGGCCAACCAAAGGCGACTACGTTGCCTACGTCGAAGTAGGCTTGCAACCAGGGACTCTCGAATTCATCGACGTATTGCGCGAATTCAAGCGGACTCAACAGGAAGTTATTCCAGACATTCTCAACCGCGATAACGATCTCCAACTCTTCGGCCAAGGGTAGTATTTCGCGGATTCGCTGTTGAGAACGTTCATAGGCTTCAATGTAGCGAGTATCCGCGTTCACCACGCCGGGCACCAACAGCACGGTGTCTGCTCCGATGATAGATGCGCCGCGGATCGACGCCTCGAGCGCGTTCAGTCCTGCCGCGGCAACGCTTTCGTCAGCGTGCGAGAGAGGATCGCCCCATCCGCCGAAAATCACCGAATGCAGGCGGATGCCCGCTTCAGCGGCTGCATCGGCATGCCGTTGGGCGTCGTCCTCGTTCTCGAACGGCGGCGCCTCGACGCCTTCGAATCCACACTGGGCGGCCAGGGCATAGCGCTCTTCCCAAGACAGCTCGTCAGGCAGCATGTTATGCACGACGGCGCGGGGCAACGGATCGAAATCGCCGTTCGTATCCGCCCGCGCGCTCCTCATGAGGGGCGCTGCCGCCATCGAGGCCGCTACGCCGGCGAGAAAACGCCGGCGGGTCAACGTGTTGATGTACATATTTGTTCTCCTTTCTCAGCCTCCCCGACTTGTCAAGCGTCCCGGCTCCAGCGGCGCTTGTATCCGATTCAGTGCGAGAACCACAGCATAGTCGTCGCGCAACCCAAGGCCAATGTGCCGGCGTTCACCACAATTCCCGACGACCATTGCAGGAAACGCCGACGACGCAGTTGACTCGTATGGATGTGCTTCTCCAAACTATAATGGGTCGGTTTCACCAAACCGAAACGCCTCGGCGAGTCTTCCGATCACATCGCGCCCGAAGAACGCGGATCCTGCCTTGGCGGCCTCGCAAATCAGGGCTATCATAGGCCACATATACAGAAGCTTGCAAACCCTTTCTTACTCGCTTGCGCGAACCGGTGTTGAACACACGTTCGCAGTGGGGTAATGTGTGCCGTTCTCCGTATATGCTTTTGTTGGCCGCCCCTGAAGGCGGCGCTATTGAGGGATTGGTTAATTGAACCCAAAGCAACGGCTGCATTTTATTGGAATAGGGGGAACGGGGATGGCTGCCGGCGCCCGCCTGGCCGTGGAGGCGGGCCACGAAGTGCGCGGAAGCGATAACCCCCTCTATCCTCCGGCCAGTGAAATGGTCGAGGCCTTGGGCGTGCCGGTGGCGCGGAAATATGACGAGGCGAACCTGGATTGGGGCCCCGAAGCGGTGGTGATCGGCAACGCGTTAAGCCGCGGCAATCCAGAAGTGGAAGCCGTGCTTGATCGGCGGATCCCCTATCTCAGCTTGCCGGAGTGGCTGAAGCTGAATATCTTGCGTACGCGCCGGCCTGTTGTTGTATGCGGGACACATGGCAAGACGACAACAGCATCGCTGCTGGCCCATTTGCTTGATCATGCTGGCATGACCCCGGGGTTTCTCATTGGCGGCCAACCGCTGGGTTTTCCTCATTCTTCGCGACTGGGTGCAGAAGGGGGGCTGTTTGTGATTGAGGGCGACGAGTACGACACCGCTTTCTTCGACAAACGCGCGAAGTTTTTTCACTACCTCCCAGAAATCGCTTTGGTCACCGGCATCGAATTCGATCACGGCGACATCTACCCTGATCTCGAAGCGATACGGCTGGCCTTCCGCAGGATGCTACGGCAAGTGCCGCGCTCGGGCCGTCTCGTCTTATGCGCTGATGATGTTGAAGCAACAGCGTTGCGCGAGCACGCCTTCAGTCCAGTGACTAGCTATGGCTTCCATGGCGATGCGGCTTGGCGCGCCGAAACCGTCACCGAGGGGGAACAGAGCACGCTAACCGTCTACAGAAAAAACGGGAAGTGGGGCGAATTCCGAACCGGCTTGGCGGGCAAACACAATCAGCAGAACGCTTTGGCCGCCATTGCCGTGGCTGGTGAATTGGGCGCTTCGCCGTCAGCGTTGGCCTCCGCGTTGGAGTCTTTTCCGGGCGTACGCCGGCGGATGGAAGTATTCCTTGAGGCCCGCGGCGCCGTGTTCGTGGATGATTTCGCACATCACCCCACGGCTATCAGGGGTGTGGTTTTGGCAGCGCGCGAGCGGTGGCCGGAGCGGCGGCTCTGGGCGGTGTTCGAACCCCGTTCAAACACGACGGTAACTAACCGGTTCCAGTCTAGCCTTATTGAAGCACTGTGCCGGGCTGACCAGGCGATCCTTGGGCCGATATACCGAGCTGACGCGATCCCTGCAGCCGACCGGCTCGACCGCGATCGCGTTGTCGCGGCGCTCGGCCAAAGGGGCGTTTCGGCCGCCGCTGTTCCTTCTGCGGACACGATTGCAGACACGCTTCATCGGGAAGTGCAGCCGGGCGATGTGATCCTTATTATGAGCAACGGCGCATTCGGGGGGCTTTACAATCTTATTCGTGAGCGTTTCTGCGGGTGATCAGGGCGTCACGTGTCTTCGGACGATGCCCGGGGTGGCGACGAAGCAGCGCAGCCTATGTGTGCGCAGGCGGCTCCAGGCGGGCGCTAGCGCGATTAATCTTCGAAACAGTAACCCGCGCCGCGCACAGTAGTGATAACGCCACCCGCCGAAGCTTCCTCGAGTTTGCGGCGGAGGCGGCCGATGTGTACATCCACGGTGCGTTCGTTACCAGCGTAGTTATGACGCCATGCATGGTGGATGAGCTGTTCGCGGCTGAGCACATGGCCGGGGTTCGACGCCAGCGCATAGAGCAAGTCGTATTCAATAGGGGTCAGGGACAGCAATACGCCGCGGCACCATGCCCTGCGGGCGGCGGGGTCGATTCGCACGCTTTGGAAAGCAAGCTCGCTCGCCGGTTTCGTTTTGTCCCTGCGCCCGCGCCGAAGTATAGCCTGCACGCGCGCAATCAGTTCATCGGTGTTAAACGGCTTCGTCAGATAATCGTCGGCGCCCATACGGAACGCAAGGACTTTGACGATTTCCGCGTCGGTTCCGCTGAGCATGAGCACGTACATGTCTGAACTGGCGCGCAGTTGTTTTAGAACTTCGATACCGTCGTGTGGGCCGGCGCGTTTCGGTTCGTTCGAGGACAGGGTGATGTCGAGAATAACCAAGTGTGGCCCGTAGGCGCGGGCTGCCTGAAGGGCCGTTCTCCCATCGGGCGCGGAGAACACGGAAAACCCCGCTTGTCTAAGCGTTGCCTCGAGCTGATCCACCAAGGCGGGATCATCATCAACAATCAGGATTCGTTCCTCGCTCATGGCCTCCTTTCCAACCTGCCGCGTCGTTCGGCCGTCTGAGTCGTTTTCGCGGGTCTCATAACCGCCCATCTGGCGTCCATGTTACTCATACTCCGCCGCGCCGTCCAAAGTGAAATAGAAAGCGGCCCCATTCCCTTCTTCGCTGTGCGCCCATACTTTGCCGCCGTGGCGGTGAACAATGCGTTGCACGATGGCCAATCCAACGCCCGTGCCCTCATAGTCCTCCGGCCGGTGCAGGCGTTGAAATACGTCAAACGCCTTTACCGCGTACTCCGGGTTAAACCCCACGCCGTTGTCTCTTACAGCATACACAATGTGGTCCTCGTCGCGCGCCCATTCCACCGAGATAGTGGCGGGGTCACGGTTGCGCGTGAACTTAAGCGCATTTGTCAATAGATTAGTGAACACGTGCTGAATCAAACGCGCATCCGCCATGCAGGGTGGCAAATCGCCGACG
>PUMX01000252.1 GCA_003552485.1 Candidatus Hydrogenedentota bacterium | reverse complement strand
GGCGAAATTCGTCCAGGGGATGCCGTAATACCAGCCGGCGCGTTCCCACGCCCAGTAATTGAGAGGGCCGCCCGCGAGGGGATCAATGACAAGATCGATGGCCGTCATCCACGCTGCGCCAACAAACGCGTGAGGAACCGGCTTCAAGCGCAGCGGGCGCAGCATGTCGCGCACGTAGGCGATGAGAATGAGCCAGGCGGCGATAAGCACGAGTGGCACGGCGAAGAGTTGGGGAAAGAGCACCCCAGTGTAATCGTAGTGGCCGAAGGGAAAACCCACGTGCGCGCCGGGGATTTCCGAGGCGTAGCCGATCAGGCCCGCGCCGAGGATTGCGGGTATGTCGTGTCGGTTCGCCCAAGCCAGCACTACCAGCCCCGCCAAGAGCAAGAACAGCGGCGCGGCCCATGCGGCGTCATCCGGCGGCGCGCCCCACGCGGCGTAGGAAATGATCCCTCCAATCCAGAAAAAGCTGTAAACAGCTACAAGACTCCATCGGAACGCGTTGACCTTACTCATATTGTCTAACCAATTCGCTTGTGATTTTGGCGGACAGCAGGACGGTGGGCGTGCCGCCTCCGGGATGGCTGCTTCCGCCGACAAAGTATAATCCGCGTACTCTTCTGTCCTTATTGGGCGGACGCAAGAACGCGCGGCGCCAACCGTGGCTGTGTGTCCCATAGATCACGCCGCCGGGCATGGCGTAGTCCCGCTCGAGGTCAGCCGGCGTGATCATGCGCTCGGCCGCTATGGCGTCCGTGATGTCCGGAAACCCGCTCGCGCGCAGCCGCGCCATCATGCGAGTCCGCGCGGCGCTGGTAGCAGCGTCGTCCCAGCCCGCCGCGCCCACAGCCGGGGCGTTAGCCATGATGAACAAACACTCGCCGCCATCTGGCGCCATGGAAAGATCGCTATGCGTCGGTTTGTTTACGTAGACCGTTGGGTCCTCGGGAAAGCGGCGCGCATCGAAAAGCTCGCCGAACTCCTTGGGATAATCGCTGGAGAAGTAGACCGTGTGATGGCCGAGCTCGGGCAGTTTGCGGTTGAGCGCCAACAGAATTACCGCGCCTGACAAGGAGCGATCCTGCTCCCGCAATTTCGGCGCGTTGGCTTTGCCCAGCAATGCGTTGCGCCAAGAAGCGTCAGCGTTAACGACAACAACCTCAGCAGGCAGTGTCTCGCCGTTTTCCAGCGTCACGGCGCGGACCCGGCCGCCTTGGCGTTCGATGCGCGCGACCGGCGTATTACAACGGAATTCCACGCCGCGTTCGGCCCCCAGTGTCGTGAGCGCCTCGATCAGCCGATACAATCCGCCGCGGATATGCCAACCGCCGAATGCGTACTCCAGATACGGAATGACGCTGAGCGTTGCCGGGCACGCATAGGGCGATGAGCCCACGTAGGTGGGAAAGCGATCAAAGAGCTGGACGAGATATGGACTGCTGAAATGAGCAGACACAGCGCGGTGATAGTTTCCCCATGCGCGCCGCAACGGCATATGACGCATCGCGCGCAAGACGGCGCCGTCTGGCGGCGCGTTCATGGGCCTGCGCAGAAACGTGGCGGACGACAAATGAAACAATCGCGCGCCCAAGGCCATGAATCGAAAGAATCCTTCCGCGCCGCCGGATTCGAGGCGCTCGAGCGTACGGATCCAGCCGGGCAGCGAGGGGCCGTAAGCGAAGCGTTTGCCATCCGGAAAGACATAATCCGCAAAGGGTTCGACGCGCATCAGTTCGATGTGATCGTCGAGCTGTGCGCCGGCAGCGGCGAACAGCTCACGAAACACGTGAGGCATGGTGATGAGCGACGGGCCTGTGTCGAAAACGTAGCCGTCCGTCCGCCACTGATTCATTTTGCCGCCCAGGCGTGGGCCCCGCTCACACAGGGTTACGGCGT
The DNA here is from genome assembly GCA_003552485.1 of Candidatus Hydrogenedentota bacterium. Lineage (GTDB taxonomy): Bacteria > Hydrogenedentota > Hydrogenedentia > Hydrogenedentales > SLHB01 > PUMX01. The sequence goes on along the minus strand of PUMX01000252.1, from coordinate 7,043 downwards.
ACCCCTGCCCAGACAGGCGCAACGCCGCCGCAATGCCGCCAAGTCCGCCGCCTACTACAACCGCGCGCATGTCATTCCTTTCCCTTGGCGGCCGCGCCGGGGATCGCGCGGCGGCCTTTCCACTCATGACCTCGGCCCGTGGCCCATTGCGCCCATGCGGTGATTGCGTTTGCCAGCAACATGGCTTCGGCAATGGGATGAAGCAGCACCGGCCACCATGCTTGACGAAAGCGCGCCGCCAACGCTATACGCGCGCCCAATACGCAGAGCGCCGCGCCGATCCACCCTCCGGACGGCGCGCCGGCCACCATCAGCGCGGGCGCGGCAATGAACGGCGCAAGGAACACCGTGGCATGCAAGAGGATGAACAGCCAGAAGCTGCTTGCCCGCTTGAAGGCGCTGTGCACAATCTTCACGAAACCGCTCCAGATGGCGCCGAGGGAGTCGTACATTCGCACTTGCACTACATCAGCGCCGTCGAGACAGGCGGTTGCCTCTCCCTGTGCGCGCCAGTGCCGCGCAAGTAGGGTATCTTCGAATAGAGCGTCGGGCACGGCTTCATGGCCGCCCACCCGCCAGTAGGTGTCCGCCCGCGTCAATATGCAGGCGCCGTGGGCCAAGGCCATGGAGGGGTCGCGCCGTTCTAACGCCAATGGGGCGGGAAGCATGGTCAACACGCAGAAGTTCAATAGCGGCATCAGCAGTTGTTCCCAGAACCCCTTTTGGTCCAAGCCCGGCCATGGCGCAAACAAGGTGACGCCCCGCGATTGTGCTTCAGCCAGTATCGCTTGTGCGCCGCCGGGCGCCAGGCGCGCGTCGGCGTCGAGAAACAATAACCACGGAGCCGACGCGGCTTTCGCCAGTTGCAGGCAAGCGAAAGGCTTGCCCGCCCATCCACGAGGCAACGGGCGGGGCGACAGTACGCGCACACGCGCATCATTCCCCGCCGTTGCGCGCACCACCTCAGCGGTGTCGTCGTCGGAATGGTCGTCGTATACCAGCGTTTCGAGGACAACCTCCCCTTGCGCCACAACGCTTTCGATACACGGGGCAATACGGCCGGCCTCATTCCGCGCCGGAATGAGCACAGAGATGAGACGCGGCGCCGTCCCGCCGCCGTCCCGTCGCACACGCGGCCACGCCACGGCGTTCCAGCCGGCCAGCAGCGCGAGCGTCAAAGCCACGGCGAAGACCAACCAACCCAGAGCGCCGATCATGGGCCGAATTCCGCTGAGCTGGCTTCTATAGCCACTGGCTCGAAAAGAATCTCCGCGACTGCATGCGGCGCTTCCTCGATGGGCAGATGTCCCGCGCCGGCCACGGGCCAAACACGCGCCTGCGGCCAGACGCGCCGCCATGTCGCGACTGAGTGTTTCACGGCCTTAAACGTATGTTTTCCGTAAATGAGATCGATGGGCAGACGCAGTTCTTCGAACGGGCCTATGGCGTCAATGGAGGCAAACAAACGCAGGTACGCAAGCGCGACCGCATGATTCATGTGCTCGAAGGCGCGAGTGAGACTGCTGCTCCGGGTTCGCCGGCGTGAGAGAGAGCGATTGGTAAGCCAACGCCCTATAGGGTTCGTGAAGGTCGTCACATAGGCGTAGTAGCCAAACGTTCCTGCGAGAAACACGCGGAAATACCAAGGCGTGTAAGCAAAAGGGTCTATCATTACAATGCGTTCCGCGCGTTCGGGAAGCTCCTTGGCGGCCATCATGGCGAACACCGCGCCGCTGCACAGGCCGGTAAACGTTATGGCGCCGCCCGGCAATTCCCGCGCGGCGTCCGTGAGTGCATCCACGATCCGCTCAGCGCGCCATTCATCGGGAGAGCGCGATTGACCGTATCCCGGCAAATCCACAGCGAAAAGGGAGGCATCCACGGGCAAGTGCGAGGCTAACGGGCGAAACGTGCGATGGTTGCCAGCCCACCCGTGCACGGCGAAAACAATCTGTTCTTCGCCCGTTCCATAACGCTCAATATGCATGACTTGGGATCATCCAGCTTCAAAACGGACATTTGCATAGCGCCTGAATTGTTTGTGCTCAGACAAGAGCAACGTGGACCCCGGGGCTGGCTCCGTCTACACGGTCCGGCCCCTTCGCATTCCCAATGGCTATTTGCTGCGTTCAGCGATGCGTTCGGCGGTCATTCCGCCGCCAAGCACAACCATGGGCATGCCCGTCCCAGGCGTGGTGCTGGCCCCAACGTAGTAGAGGCCGCTGATCGTCTTGGCGTAGTTGGGCAGGCGCCACGGGCCCATCTGGAAAAGCGTATGCGCGGCGCCGAAGGCCGAACCCCGGTATAGGCCAAAGCGATCGCGCCAGTCCCGCGGGGTATACACTGTTTCCGTTACAATATCCTTGGAGGTCAGATCCACCCCATGTTGATTCAGTCGAGCGATGACTTGCTCGCGAATGGAGCCGGGATCAAGCGCTGCGGGATTGCCATTGGCCGCGCCCAGCAAAGGCGCAGGCACGAGGACAAACAGCGTAGCGCCGCCGCGGGGCGCGAGATCGGGATCCGTGGCGGATGCGACGCTCGTATAGAAGGGTAGCCCCGTGGGCAGCCGCTTGTTCTTAAAGAGATCGTCAAAAGCGCCACGATAATCGCTCGGAAGAAAGATAGTGTGGTGGCCGATGTCGTTGAGGGGCCGGCGCACGCCCCAGTAGTACGTGTACACGCAGGGCGTCATAGTGACGCGTTCTGAGCGCCGTTGCGCCGCCTCGCGGAACGCGGGATCGTCCACGAGTTGCATGTCGGTAGTGAGCGCGTCCACGTTGGAGACGACGACGCGCCAATCCTCTCGGCTACCATCGCTCAGTTCAAGGCCGCGCACGGCGCCGTCAAGCACTCGGATGGCGCGTACGGGCGCATTGCATTGGATACTTACGCCGAGGTCTTCGGCGAGCTTTACCATGCCTTCGACCAGCCCGTAGACGCCGCCCTTGGGTAGCCACAACCCGTGAGCCAGTTCGCCGTACGCAAGAATGGTGAAGATTCCGGGCAGGTCGAAGGGCGATCCGCCGAGGTACATCCCATACGAGCCAAAGGCTTCCCGAATTCGCGGGCTCTTGAAGTAGCGGCCCAACTCGCCGTAGAGCGAACGCCACACGCCCGAGCGCAGCATTTCGCGCGGCGTCAGCCGGCCGAGCCACGCCAGAGGGTTATCCGCATTGCAGGTGACCAGTTTATTGAAGGCCAAGGCGTACTTTGCCTGCGCGTCTTTGAAGTAGCGGGCTAAGCCTTTGCCCACGCCGGGCTCCAGAGCCTCGAGCTGGTCAAGAAGCCGATCGTACTGACTCGATAGCTCGAGTTGTGCGCCGTCGGGCCATTGATACGACACACTGGGATCGACGGGCAGCAGTTGAACGTAATCCTCAAGCCGCTTGCCCGCCGCGGCGAACAGCTCTTCGAAAACCCAGGGGTAATTCAGCAACGTTGGCCCCGTATCGAAGACAAAGCCGCGCTGGATAACACGATTAGACCGTCCGCCGGGCCGTTCCTGCCCCTCGAAGACGGTGACGTCGTATCCCCGCAGGCGGAGGTGGATTGCGGCGCTGAGTCCGCCAAGGCCGGCGCCAATCACGGCCACCGGTGTTGATGGGTTGCGTGGGGTTTTGCCCCGTACGGTTTGTGTCATCGATTACCGGCTCAAGTAGGCGAAAGGAAGCCGCCAGTACTTACTCGGCGGCAGAACACGAAACTTGGCGCCCATAGGCACGCTTGCCCTTTGCTGCATGCCTTGCTGCGGGCTTCTTGCAATTTGCTCGTTCAATTGCCTATACACGCTGATGCACGCGTTGATGGCGGTTTGGCTGTCCGGCGCAAATGCGTCGAGGTTTTCCTTTGCATCAGTGTAATGCCTCTCGGCGCGCTCGGCAAGGAGGAGGAGGACACGGCCCAGTGGGAGGCGCTGGGCCGTGTCCCGGGGATCGACGCGTTCGAGACCTTCGGCGCGCAACATATCCAGGGGGAGATAGGTGCGCCCACGCCGATGGTCTTCGATAACGTCGCGGAGGAAGTTAGTGAGCTGCAGGGCGATAGCGAGGTCTCGCGCGCTTTGCATGGCGCGCGGAAAATCCCCGTCGCGGGCGGCGCCATAAACATGCGTTAAGAAATAGCCCACCACCACCGCGCTGCCATAGATGTATTCATCAATAAGTTCATCCAGAGTCGCATAGGGCCGTGGCCGCGCGTCCCGCGCCATGGCGTGAAGGAACGATTCGTAGTACGCGGGTGGAATGCCAGCCTCGCGAACAACCTGCACAAATAGAGCCAAAAAGCAGGGAACATCCGCGCGTATAGCATCCTGCAACGAGTGGATTCCCAACGCCCGGCGGTACTCTTGGCCCCACTCTTCGAGCCGCGCGACGCGCGCATCGGCCGTTAACGGGAAAGTGTCCACGATCTCGTCGGGATAACGCACCGCAGCATAGATAGCCTCGACCTGCGCGCGTTTGGCCGGCGGCAGAAACCGGGTGACTAGAAAAAAGCTGGTGCTGTAGTTGCGAAGCACCAAGCGCGCCGCGCCCACGCCGACTAACCATGCGGAGTGCGCTGTCGTCTGGTCCAGAATGCCAGCGCGCGTCTTCTGCTCCAGCGCATGCCATTCCGTTTCCCGCCAGCTTTTCTCCCGTCCCAAGCTCATAGTTCAGCTCCCGCTCGTCCCGCGATCAGCGCAATTGTTGCACCTTATCTATCGCGATTGTATACTGTGTGTCTAAGAGATGTCAAGTCTCAATGGTCGGTAGCTTGCTATAATATATAACTTCTCCTGGACAAGGCGAGGTATATTGACAAATTCGATACATTGTGGTTTAATTGTCAAGAGTTGAACCGCTCAACGAATACAGGTAATCCATGGACAGCAACACAAAGCCCGGTCATCCCATTCGCGCCGCCGCCCGGCTCACAGGGCTTTCACCCCACGTAATTCGTATGTGGGAACGCCGTTACGGCGCGGTCGAACCCCGGCGGACGTCCAGCAATCGGCGCCAGTACGCTGAAGCGGACATCAGGCGGCTGCAGTTATTGAGCCGCCTTACCGGCTTAGGGCACGCCATTAGTCAGATCGCGGGGCTCACTGATGAGCAGCTCGAGGAGATGGCGGCGCGGCATGGGGAAGATGCCATGGAGCAAGGCGACCGCGAAAAGGAAGCGGAACCCGCTTCTGCGGCCGCCGACCTGCTTAACGCATCCCTTGCCGCAGTCGACGAGCTTGACGCCAATGAGCTTGAACGCATCTTGAGCCGGAGCGCCGTGCAATTGAACGGCCTCGTGGTGCTTGAACACGTGGTCGCGCCGTTGCTTGCAGCTATTGGCCAGCGATGGCGAGAGGGGCGGCTGCGCATCGCTCAGGAACACATCACGTCGGCGGTGGCGCGCACGTTCCTTGGCGACTTGCTGCGAACGTACGAAGCGCAACCCAGCGCGCCTCACCTCGTGATATCCACGCCCCCGCGTCAAGATCACGAACTCGGCGCGCTGATGGCCGCGGCGGTGGCGGCCTCCGAGGGATGGGCGCACACGTACTTGGGGCCGAACATACCCGTGGAAGAAATAGCGGTCGTGGCGGGGCTGAAGGAATCGCGGGCGGTCGCATTGAGCCTCATCTATCCTCCCGACGACGCGCTGCTGGTGAGCGAGTTGCGCAAGCTTCGCCGGCTGTTGCCGAAGCGCACGGCCATCCTTGCCGGAGGCGCGGCCGCCGGCGCTTACGGGCCTGTGCTGCGCAGGATCAAGGCTACTGTCGTGCCGGATCTCATGGCGTTGCCCGAAGCATTGCGAGCGTTGCGCGATTCCGGACCCGATGCGACATTGGCCGAGTAGATCGCGTAAGAGGCAATCAACCCGGCAATCGTGTCCCGTCCTGTCCGCCGCCTTTCTTCCCTTTCAGATCTAATGCCCTGCCTTTGGAGTGATGACAAGGCGCAATGCTACACTCATTCCGGCGCGAGAGGAGGGATGCCAGGCCGACGGAGATTGCGGGCATCGTAAAAGCTTTGGAGCGCGATACCCGCGTACCAGCCGTAAGTCGCTCGAAGCAGACTCGGCGCCTTATCGCGAGACATGACGCCGTGTAAGTCGTACTTTTCGGCTTACCGTGAGCCCGGTGTAGAATAGGAACTGGCGCAATCATTGGAATCCGCACCTGATGACCGCCAAAGGGGACCGCTATGACGCCTTATCTTCCGCGCGCACAGCAACTTGCCAGCGACAACTACGCCGGGCTCTGCCCAGAAGCGCTTGAATACGTCCACAAGGTGAACACTGGCCATGAGCCCGCCTACGGGGAAGACGCCTTTACGCGGGAAGCCTGCGACCTGTTCCGCCAGTTGTTCGAGGCGGAGTGCGAGGTGTTCTTCGTTTTCAACGGCACGGCTGGCAACGCGCTCTCCATGGCTTCGCTGTGTCAGTCGTATCACAGCATCATCTGTCATCGCGTTGCGCACGTGGAGACCGACGAATGCGGCGCGCCGGAGTTTTTTTCCCACGGCGCCAAACTGTTGATGGCCGATGGCGCGGACGGAAAGATAACGCCGGAGGGTATCGAGGAAATCGTTACCAAACGTTGCGATATCCACTACCCCAAGCCGAGGGTAGTAAGCGTGACGCAAGCCACCGAAGTGGGCACAGTGTATACACAAGCGGAATTGCTCGCTGTTCGCCGTGCGGTTCAAGAATATTCCTTGAAACTCCAAATGGACGGCGCGCGTTTTGCCAACGCCGCCGTCCATCTCGGGCTGACGCCGCGTGAAATGACAGTCGGGGCTGGTGTGGATGTGTTGTCTCTCGGCGGTTCCAAGAACGGGTTGGCGATTGGGGAGGCTGTTATCTTCTTCGACCTCGAAGCGGCTGAAGAATTCGCCTACCGTTGTAAACAAGCTGGGCAATTAGCGGCCAAGATGAGATTCATCGCCGCGCAGTGGTTGGGGGTGCTGGAAGACGGGGCTTGGCTCCGGTACGCCCAACACGCCAACGACTGCGCCGCCCTTTTGGAACGGAATATCCGCGAGCTGCCCGAGCTGGAGATTCTGTAT